>JAFSMW010000029.1 GCA_017447745.1 Thermoguttaceae bacterium | reverse complement strand
GGAAAATCAGGACGTCCGTCTGCCGGTTGACTTCGAGTGCCCGTACTGCGGCGCGAGAGTGGAGCAGACTCGGGAAAACCGCGTTCGTCCGCGCGTCAAATGCCCCAAGTGCAAGGAGTATTTCCGTACTCAATGGGCGAAGTCCGAAGAAGACCTGGCTCTCAAACGCGGCGCCGTCATTTCGGAACGCTTTGAGATGGGCAGAAACTTCAGCAACAAGCTCTGGAACGCCTGTCGATTCGTCCAGATGAACATGGAAGGATACACGCCGGGTCTGGTTGAGGAATCGTCGCTGACGCTGGAAGACCGCTGGCTGCTCAGCCGCCTGTCGACCGTCGCTCAAGAGTTCACTCAAAACCTGCTCACGTTCAAGTATTCAGACGCCATCCGCGTTCTGTACGGGTTCGCGTGGGACGAATACTGCTCGTTCTACGTGGAAATGGTCAAGGCGCGGTTGAACAACCCGGATCAGCGCGCCACGGCGCAGCGGGTTCTCGTTTACGCTCTGGACGTTATCACCCGACTGCTTCACCCGATTATGCCGTACGTAACCGAGGAAATCTGGGCGGTACTTAACGACTGTGCGTCCGTCCGCGGAATTGTCGATCAACAGACGCCAGCGCAGTTCGCGTGCGTCGCTCAATGGCCGGAACTGCCCAAGGAATGGCAAAACGGAGAAGTCGAAAGCCAGTTCGCCGTCTTCCAGGACGTCTTGCGCGGCATTCGAGAAATCCGATCCCGACAGAACGTCCCGCCGAAGAACACGGTTCAGTTTGCGCTCAAATGCACTGCGGAACTCAAAGCTCTGTTGGAACCGATGTCCGCCTACTTCGCCTCCATGGCAGGGGCGGAAATGACCTCCTGCGGTCCGGACGCCCAGTTCCCCGACCTGGCGAGTAACTACGCCGCCGCTGACTGGGAAGTTTCCATGGACTTGACCGGGCTAATCGACGTCGAAGCGGAACTGAGAAAGCAGGAAAAGGAACTCGCCAAGCTGGAAGGATTCATTAAAAGCAAAATGGCGAAACTGTCGAACGAAGCGTTTGTCAGCAAAGCTCCCGCCGCTGTTATCGAAAAGGAAAAGCAGTCCCTGCAAGACCTCATCGACCAGAAAACCGCTGTCGAGCAGTCTATCGCGAAGCTGAAGAAATAACGACGATTCTATAACAAATAACCCCGGGAACGTTTGCTCTCGGGGTATTTTTATGTAATATCGGGGAATGCGGCGGCTTGACTCCGCCTTGTCCAACGCCCCGCTTGCATCCTGTAACGCAGCCTGTTACCATTCTGGATCGCGGACGTGAGTCCGCCGCCGATTAAATCTCACGCAAAGTCCGCGAAGTTCGCAAAGTTTTCATTTAGCGATCGCTGTTTCAATTATTCTTGCTTTTCCCTATTGCATTTTATTTTATAATTCGTACAATAATAAATATGAAAAAGCGTTTCGTCTGACGACGAAGCGATCGAGGGCGTTCGTCCTCAAATTAGACTACACCCCTATACCCCATACCCTACTATGACGTCATTTATTAAACGAGCGGTTTTGGCTGTCGTATTGTCAGTCTTTTTGATTGGATCCGTTTACGCGCGAGGCGGAGGCGGGGCTTTTGTGTGTCCGGACGTCAACGGCGTCGGGGCAGGCTGGGGCGTTGGCTTCGTCGATATTAACCTCTCGCCGGAGAACGTCTACGGTCCGCTGACGGTCAATCAGGTAACGGTAACGTCTCCAGACCATCGCGTTTTCTATCCGGCGTTTTCGTTCTCCGCGCCTGACCAGAAAACCAAAGAGATTTTAACGGAACGTCCAACGCTTCCGCCGTTTGTTCAGGGAATCGTTCGCGAAGCCATGGACAACGCTCGACCGCGATGTCGAATATTCTTCCTGTTTTGGGGCGCTCAGCCGCTGCGAATCGACGTTGGAACCAATCCGCCAGCGTCGTTTACGCTTGTTCCGTATTCAGATCCGAAATCGTATTACACGATTTTGAACCGATGGTTTGACCATTTCATTCCGGAAAAAGACACAAAGGACAAGAAGCTGTCGCCGCCAGCGCCGTCCATGATAAAGAATTATCTAAAGTCGATGCTGGTTTATCGACTGGGTCTTAATCCGGACGCGATTGGTCAGAAATCGTCTCCCTGGGACGAAGTGTCGCCGTTCAACTTCACGGCTCCGACGCCAACGCTGCGTTCCAAAATGCCGTACGTGTCATATTTTGAAGACAAAACGCTTGACGCCATTTCTGTAGACGACTTGATCGAGCGCACTCGTTCAGCCCAGTCGATTTTACCGGACGATATCGCCAGCGACATGGACAAAGTCCCGGACGCCCCCGAATCGCGCTTTGACGGTCGAAAGCTGATGCACCTCAACGAGATTGCGTCCGGTTTGTGTTTGCCGACGCCGGAAGTGGAAAATGTAACAATCGACGAAAAGACGCCCATTGAACCCATTGCAATGCGCGTTCCGAAAGATTGCGTCTACATTCGATTCGGTTCGTTTAACAATTTCCTCTGGTTTCAGAATTTTACCCAAGCCATCGAGGGCGACGTCATGAACCTGTTGGCGTCGCAAAGCGTCGATCGCGACGGTACGGATAAAATTCAGAAGACGCTCGCAACCCGCATGACGGATATGTCCAAGATGATGGGGCCGACGGTTATTCAGGACGTTGCCTTTATCGGCTCTGACCTGTTTTTCGACGACGGACCGTCGTTTGGTCTGCTCTTCCATGCGACTAACAGTTTCCTGCTTTCTACCGGGTTCAACGGCGACCGCGCCAACTGTCTGAAGGAGAATCCGGACGCCAAAGAGAAGACTGTTAAAATAGCGGGGAAGAAGGTCAAATACCTGTACACGCCAGACGGACGAATTCAATCCTATTACGCTGTCGACGGCGCGTTTCATTTGATTACGTCGTCCAAAAAGATCGTTGAAGAATTCTTTGCAACGGCGGACGCAAACAATTCCCTTGGCGCTCAACGGTATTTTAAGTACGCCAGAACTCAATTGCCGCTTGACAATAAATATACGGTATTCGTCTACGCCAGCGAAGATTTTCTGTATAGAATCGTTTCTCCGCAGTACTGGACGGAAATTTCCCGCCGACGCCGTTCCGCGGCTGAAATCGAAATGGCGATTCTGGCTCGTCAGGCGGCTCGAAACGAAGGCGTTCAGGCTGAAACTCTCGAAGACCTCGTTCGATACGGATACCTGCCGAAATCCGTTTTGATTCGTCCGGACGGAAGCCGGCTCATGTACGACGACAAGGGCGGCGTCTACGACACCAAACGCGGATACTGCGGTCAGTTCCGTCCATGCGCCGACATGAAAGTCGAGTTCATGTCCGACTACGAACTGTCACGCTACGAAGCGATGCGGGATTCGTTCCAAAAGAATATTGTTCAGCTCAGCCCGCTGATGGTTGGTTTGACGGTTCAAAAATTGGACGACGCCCACAGCCGGCTGTTTGTCGACGCCCGGGTTGCGCCGTTTGCCCGCGCCAATTTTGAACGTACAAAGAGCTACTTCGGTCCGCTGGACAATGTACGATTCGCTCCCGTTCCCGGCGACTGCATTCAGGCGCAGGCGATTCTCAACAACGCCCGGTTGATAATGGGCGTCAGAAACGACATCCCGTATCAGGGACCGACAGGACGCCCGGTTCGTGACATTTTGGGCGGCATTTTCGGCAACGATATCGGAATGTATTTCGGCACGACCAACGAACGCGGGTTCCTCGGTTTGCTGGGAACGTTCGGAATCGCCCCGGTCGGTCCGCCAGCGGAGTATTCAATCCATTCCAGACCGGATATCGACATGCGATACCGGGATCAGCACATACGTCTGTTCTCATTCCAGCCGGAAATTCCACCGCAAGTTCAGCCGTACCTCGCGTATGAAATCGCGCCGTCGCCGCAGCACGCCTGGATTTATATCAACGATCCCATGCTGGCTCCGATCGGACGAAGAATCAACGATATGTGTTACGCGATGTCAGCGAGAACGTCGCTGTCCAATCTTGTAACGCTTCAGACGCTGGTTCAGCAGCTTGGCGTCGCGCCATCAGACGCGATGGCGTTTTTTGAAGCCCATTCTGCTGTCAAGATGGCTTCTCCCATCGGCGGACAGTACGTCTATCAGCCCCTGGCTCCAGGGATGGGTTTCTGGACAGATTCCGCTTTGGGATACGCCAACATGCGTAATCTGGGCTGGTTTTCCGTCCACGCGCCAAGAGGTTATCTGGCTCAGCCGTGGGTTTGGTTCCGAGGCGGCGACTTCCAGTTCAAAATTGAACCGGAATCCGTTCAGTTTACTGGAACGATTGACATGAAGGACTTCGGAAAATGAGTACAGACATTAAAAACGCGTCCCCTCTTCGCTGCGCGGTTCTGATTTCCGGCGGCGGTCGAACGTTAAAAAACCTGTTGGACTATAAAAGCTCCGGACGACTGAAAAACGTTTGCTTTCCACTGGTCGTTTCCAGCTCGCCCACCGCTGCCGGGCTGCAATACGCGGCGTTGTGCAATGCAGACGCTCAAGTCGTGGAACGGAAAGAGTTCGATTCCGATGACGCTTTTTCCGACGCAATTTACGATTTGATCGAACAGAGTCAGTGCAATTTTATCGTCATGGCGGGATTTATGCGAAAACTGATCATTCGTCCGGAATGGGAAAACAAAGCGGTCAACATTCACCCGTCGCTCATTCCGAGCTTTTGCGGTCCCGGATTCTACGGGAAAAAGGTTCATCAGGCGGCAATCGACTATGGCGTGAAAGTCAGCGGCTGTACGGTTCATTTTGTAACAAACGAAGTTGACGGCGGTCCGATCATTCTCCAAAAAACCGTCTCCGTCCATTCAGACGACGATGCGGACTCGTTAGCCGCACGGGTTTTGGAAGTCGAATTTCAGGCTCTGCCTGAAGCGTTGGAACTTATCGCCGACGGCCGCGTTACGGTTGTAGGGCGAAAGACGGTTATTATGGATTAAAAATTTGATGTTGACGTCAGGCGAGCCACGGGTGTAAACCCGTGGGTATGAGCGCAACTGAATTGAATCTGTTGTCAGGTTCGTCTACCGGCGAATGCGTAATTCCGTTCGCTTCGCTCACTTCATTACCGCCTTTCATTATACCTCATCAACTTCTCTTCGACGACGTTCCAGCCGTGCGGTTCTCCCTCCGGGCGAATCCTGTGCCAGAACGGGTCGGTCGGGAACAGAGCGTCGTCGGCAGGCCACGGGGTAAACGGATTGAATCCCAAGGCGTCGATGAGTTTGCTGGAATCCATGGCGACGTTTGTCGCCCGGGGCGGGATCGGCGCGCCTTCGTTCGTCTTAAGTCCATAGAGCAAATCGGGAGCAAAGCCGCCGACGCGGTTGATTATCTGAGCGCACTGATAGAGCGAAACGGGGCGCGGCTGTCCGCAATGAAAGACGCCGGAGAATTCCGCTTCGTCTCGATTGAGAATTTCTTCCAGAACCCGGTTGATGTCCTGGCAGTACGTTGGCGTTCGCAACTCGTCTGTAAACAGCGTCGCTTGACGATTAGCGAGAAACCGGCTGCCAATCCAGTCGATCGCCCCGGCGTGTCCCGTCCCGCTTTTCCCCATCGGAAGCGAGATTCTCAGAATGCACGTCTGCGGACGATGGAGCAAAATCAGATTCTCCGCCGCTGACATCGACTGTCCATAAATCGAAACGGCGTCTGGCGGATCGGTCTCTTTATAGAATTCCCCGGCGGGACGCCCCTTGTAAACCAGATCGACGGACATGCAAATCAGCCTGGAATTATAGCGTTCGCACTGCGCCAGCATCGACAGAATCGTTGACAGGTTGAGAGTCCACGCCAGTTCCGGGTTGAGCTGACACGCTTTCAAGGCGCACGACCCACCAGAATGGATCACGCTCTTAAACTGATACTTCTCAAACAGACGCTCAAGCTCGTTGGCGTTGTCAACGTCAGCAAAAACCACCCCCGGGGCTGGGGCAATATCGCCCCGCGTTCCCTGACGCACCCCGACAACCTCGCCGGGATAACGAGTCAGGAAATAGTCCAGCGCATTGTATCCAATCACGCCGGCAACGCCAGTAATCAACAGGGGGAATTGCATGGGGAGGCTGTAGGGAGTGGGGAGTAGGGAGTAGGGAGTAGGGAAGCAACCCCAAAATGGTATTATAGCCCGTAAAACCGGAGCTGTCAACCGGGAGACGAAATGGGGAACGAGTCGACGCATTTTCTACGTCTCCCGTCTTGATTTTTTTCCAAAAAGCATATAATATATAATAACGGATAGAATAAGGAATAATGTTTCTATTTCAGTATTATTGCACAAATAATCAATTAAGCAAGGAGATTTAATATGGCTTGGGATTATTCCGAAAAGACAAAGCAGTTGTTTCTCGACGCCGTGGCGGGCAAACCCGGCACACACTTGGGAGAAATCGAAAATCCGGACGGCATCGGCGAACACGGGTCAATCGCTTGCGGCGACGCGCTCAAGTTCACATTTAGGGTCGAAAAGAACGACGAAGACCCGACTCAAGACCGGATTGTCGAGACAAAGTACCTGACTTTCGGCTGTACGTCGGCTATCGCCGCCAGCGAAGCCCTGTGTTGCATTCTGGAAGACAAAAAATGCACGCCTATTGAAGCGCTCAAGGTTACCAACGCGGACATCGTCGAATTCCTTGAAGGGTTGCCGCAGCAGAAAATTCACTGTTCCGTCATGGGAGAAGAAGCCCTGCAGGCGGCAGTTCTGGACTGGTCGCGCAAACGCGGCGTCGACCTCAAGGCGCTGGGAATCGAAATCGTCGACGAAGTCGAAGAGCAGGAACACGACCGAATCGTCTGCCGCTGCTTCTCGCTGACGGAATCGTACATTCGCCGCAAAATCAAGGAACTCAACCTGAGGACCATTCCGGAAATCACCGCGGCGATTAAAGCGGGCGGCGCCTGCGGAGCTTGCCATCACGAACCCGGCGGACTGCAAGACATTCTCGACGACGTCTGGGGCAGAGAAGGCGCCAAGCCGGCGGAAGAGAAACCCGCTCCGTCGCTGTCGATGTTTGGCGAGCCGACCAAGCCAGCCGCTCCGGCGCCTCAGCCGTCAGAGCCGATTCAGGACGTTACAGAACTGTCCCCGTACCAGTTTGCCAAACGAATCGAGCAGGAAATCGAATCCAACATTCGCCCCATGCTCCAAAAGGACGGCGGCGACATCGAGATTATCGACATTAAGGGGAAACTGGTCTACGTAACGCTTCGCGGCGCATGCGTCGGCTGTTCCGGGGCGACGCAAACGCTCAAGTTCATCGTTGAAAAAGTTCTCCACGACAACGTTAGCAACGAAATCCGCGTTATTCAAGTATGACAGACAATCAAAAAGCAGAGACTATTCCAACGAACGACAAGACCATGGACAACGACGCAAACGAAAATCCGGGCGTCCAAAACGATCAGAAAGAATTGCCTCAACTTCTGCTCGATAACAGCCCGGATGTCAAGCTGGAAACGCTCTTTCCGCGCCCTGGGCGTTACTTTTCGTGGAGACGCTTTCGCAAAGAGGCGAAAAAGGGCGGCTGGTCAGCGCCTGATCTCAAGCAAAACGCGGTAATCGACAAACTGGTTTGGCTGGGCTTCGACCTGTTTATGTACGCGTGCATAACGCTGTTCCTGTTTGGAATCCTGCTTTTTGCAGGCATGCATCGACCATTGGGTCCCGTTACTCCCTATTTGGAATTATTCTGTTTGGGGTATGTGACGTTTTACGTTGTTTTTTTGTTTATAGCAACCGGAATCGAAATGCTTTTTGGACTGTATACATTCCCCAATGACATCGAAACGGTGGAACAGCTCAAAGCGCTCATTACGCGACAAGAAGAACAACAAGAGACGAATAACGACCAGCAAGAACAATCATGAATAAAGCAACGTATTTTCTCATTCTGACGTTTTTACTTGTTTTTCTGATCACGGTTCAGACGGACGCTCAAACGCGGCGGGTAAAAACCCGTCAGCCAACGGAAGAAGAGATTCAAAAGCAAAAAGCCCAGCAGGACGCCTTGGCAAACCTGTCGGGCGGAAGCCTCGATACGGAATCCGAAATCGGCGCCGCCAGCGGGTTTCACGGACTGGTTCGCGGCGGGCTAAAAGGATTTCAGATTACGGCTGAAAACGCTAAAAAAGCCGGTTTGAACGTTCTCAACTCGCCTCGCTTGTTGCTTGTAACAGACTTGCCCATTGACGACGATTTGAAGCAATGGGGAAACTATCTCGATCAGGCAACTCAACAGTTTGCGGCTTATTTTAAAGTCCCGTCGTATCAGGTGGCGTCGTGGAAGATTCGCGCTTGCGTGATGAAAAATAACGTTCCGTTCATGATGAACGACCTTCTTCCAGACGGTTTGCCGCCCTTTGACTACGGATTTCAATACGGAAACAACGTCTGGCTTTACGCTCAGGAATCGCGGGACTATCAGCGGCACCTGTTTTTACACGAATGCACTCACGCCTTTATGAACCAGATTCTCAAGGGGTGCGGGTCGCTCTGGTTTGGCGAAGGGCTGGCAGAATATTTCGGGACGCACAGAATCGAAAACGGACGGTTGACGATGGGCGTCATGCCGCGGTCGAGAAACGAGTTCCCCCACTGGGGCAGAATCCGATTCATTCAAAACGACTTGCAAAACGACGTCTTTGTCCCGCTCAACGCGTTCTTTTCAACGGAACTCAAGTCTCAGGACAACCGGTCGTACGCGTGGGCGTGGGCGCTTGTCTGGATGATGAACTCCAATCCGAGTCAAAAGGCGATTTTGCAGCGTCTTGCCGTCGTCGATCAAGGGAAAACCTACTCTCAGCGAGCGCAAAACGTCAATCGAATGTTTAGAGAAGCTTTTACCGACGACCAGTGGCGAGAATTTTCCATGCAATGGGAAGCGTTTATTTCTGACCTTGAATACGGCATGGATCCGGAATTGTGTCACATTGAAAACGCGCCCAGCGTAACGCCGTTAAACAAACTGTCGTCTCAGATTATTCGAACTGACAAAGATTGGCAAAACGTTGGCGTCAGTTTGGAAAAGGGCAAAAAGTACCAGATCAAAGCCATGGGCGAATACAACGTCTGCGCCGGAGATAAAACGTGGCCCTGCGAACCGAACGGGATTACCATTCGATATTTCCGTCAAAAACCCTTAGGCGCGCTTTTAGCGGCAATCGTCGCTCCCAACGACGGCGAAGTCGATCGGCTTGAAGGGTTTAATAAACCAATCGTCGTTGGAAACAGCGTTCAGTTTACCGCCCCGCAAAGCGGCGCTTTGTGGTTCAAGATAAATCGCCTTCCTAACGTTCACCCCGCCGACGGTTCAGTCATTAAAATTTTTATTGAGGAACTTCCCTGATGAGTACGTTCAAACAGATTCTTTCAAAATACCTCCTGATTTGGTTGTCGTTAGTTTGCATTTGCGCCTATAAATGGGACTGGATTGCGTCGCATTGTAACATTTCGTTCAATCCGTTTATTTCCTTCACCCATATCCTGAACTGGCTCATTGCCGTTACCATGCTGGCGATTGGCAGTTTGCTTCCGATTGAAGAAGTCAAGATGGTCATTCGCCGCTGGCCCAAAATCCTGGGCGGAACGACGATTCAGTTCCTGTCGATGCCACTTGCGGCGTGGCTGATTGCCAAAATGTTTCATCTGGAAGGCGCCTGGTTCGTAGGGTTTATTCTTGTCGGGTGCGTTCCCGGCGCGATGGCGTCCAACATGCTGACAATGATTTCCAAAGGCAACGTAAGCTATTCCGTCGGGCTGACAACCTGTTCGACGCTGCTGTCGCCGTTGATGGTTCCGATGTTGCTGTACTTGTTTTTATCAGAAACCGTCAAAATGGACGTTTCCGCCATGTCCGGTACGTTGCTGCTGACTGTTGTATGCCCTGTCGTAATTGGCTTTACGCTGTCGAGGGCGTTTGAATGGTGGCGTGAACTGGCGAACATGCTGGGCGAAATCATCGCCAACGTCGCTATAATTATGATTATCTCTTCGGTCGTCGCCGCCAACGCCAATCTGATCAAACAGACGCCGTTGTTCATTCTTGGCGCTTTGACTCTGGTTAATATTCTGGGGTATCTGTGCGGCTGGTTTGGCGGAAAGGTCATCGGCGCGACCAATAAAATGCGCCGCGCTCTGACGCTGGAAATCGGAATGCAAAACGCCGGACTGGGAACGGCTCTGGCTCACACGTATTTTGCCAATTATTCGGAAGCGGAAATCGTCTGCGCCATGTATACGTTTGGTTGCATGTTTACAGGAATCATCCTGGCTCAAATATTCAGCCGCATGCCCGTCGAAGATGAACTAGAGGAACTCAAATGCACACATTCCAATTAATCTGCATTGCATGCTGCTATCTGCCGGCTCTGATTATTGAAATCCTCCGGCGGCGCTCCAATTCAGATTTTCCAGACGATTCCTCTCAGCAAACGGCATCGGAGACACACAGCGTCAGCGCGTCCTTTTTGACTACGGTTTTCCTGACGCTTATCGGTTTGATTATTCAGACGCTGTATTTGATTGGCAAAATTGATTTGAGCGCCAATATAACGCCGCTGTCGAGCCTTCAGGGAATCATGATAAGCGCGTCGTGGCTGATGTCGCTGATTTTTCTCGCGTCGCTTCGCCGCGCTTACGGAACCATATTCCCGATTTTGACCATGACCGCATCGCTGTGCCTGATTCTTGCCGCGTTTTGGGCGTCAGACGTCCAGTTTTCACGCCAGCCGGTTATGCGCTGGTGGGGACTGATTCACGGGTTATCGCAGCTGACGTTTTTCGTCTCGCTAACCGTCGGTCTGATAGTCGGGATTTTATATCTGTGGCAGGACAGACGGCTCAAACTCCGCCTTAGTTACGGAACGTGGATGTTGCCGCCGCTGGAACGTCTTGCCAGAATTAACCGCGCTTCACTGATCTGGTCGCTTGCCTCGCTGGCGCCCGGCATCGTTTCCGGGTTCGTTCTGCTCAACGCCAGACCGGAAACAATCAGCCTTGCCGATTACGCCTTGAGCCCAACCATCATCGGTTCGCTGATTATATTCCTCTGGATTCTTTGGACGATTATTCGCTCCATGGTTTTCGGAGCCTTTACCGAGGCGAAAGCCACAGCCAGAAGAACCATCTTTTTGTTCATTGTGCTGACAATTACGCTTGTAGCCGCTTATTTTTCTTCCCTTGGACACCTGAGCATGCAACCGTCAAAAGATACGGAAACCGAAGCGACTGATTCCAATGCGCCTCAGTCGGAGTTGAATCCTGCCCGCCTCCCGAACGAAGCAAAGGAGGCGCAAGAATGACGTTTTACGTATTTGGATGCACTCATCGAGAAGCTGGGGTGGAATTGCGTCAGCGTTTAGCTCTCAGTTCAGAAGAAACGTCCGATTTTCTGAAATCGTTTGCGTCTGAATTCCCAACGACTGACGTCTGCGCCCTGTCAACCTGCAACCGCGTTGAAGTCTATTCCTGGTTAGAGGACGAAAAGAATTCCGAAATTGGAAACAGGAATGCGGAATCTGAGCAGAATAGGCAATTTGACAAAGACGTTCTTGAACGGCAAATGGCGTTCTATGCCGACTATCGAGGCGTTGACCGAGAAACGCTTTTTCAGAACTGTTTTCAGTATTCCGATAAAGAGGCGATAGAACATCTCTTTCAAGTCGCGTCCAGCCTGGATTCGATGGCTCTGGGCGACGTTCAGATCATTTCCCAAGTCAGAGCCGCTCACGACGTTGCCGCTGAAGTTCAGACGATAGGTCTGCCGTTAAATCTGGCGTTTCAGTCTGCCATCAAGGCGGCAAAAAGAATCGATACCGAAACGGAAATCCAGCGACATCGCACCAGCATCGCGTCGATTGCTGTTAAAGACTTCGCAAAGAACATTTTCGAGGACTTTTCCAACAAAACGACGCTGGTCATCGGAGCAGGGCAGATGGCGGAAGAAACGCTGGAATATCTCATCGAAGACGGCGCCGCCAGGATCCACGTCGTCAACCGAACGTTTGAAAAAGCGCAGGAACTGGCGCAAAAGAAGGGCGGAGTCGCCGTCGAATGGGATACTCTGGAACAGGAAATCCTCTCCGCCGACCTGATTATTTCCGCCGTCGGAGCGACGGAACCGATTCTGACGGCTCAAACCTTCCGTAATCTATCCCAGCGCCGCCGACGCGGTCCGCTGTTCTTGCTTGATCTGGGCGTACCTCGCAATATAGATCCAGCAATCGAAAACTTCCCTGACGTATATCTGTTTACAATTGACGATTTGGAACAGACCTGTCAGAGAAACCGCATGGCAAGACAGCGTCAGCTTCCCAAAGCGTACGCAATTATCAAAGAAGAAACCGACAGTTTTTTCCAGGATATGGCTCATCGGCAATCCGCCCCGATTCTGTCCCGTCTCCGGGACGACTGGGAATCGCTTACGACAGCTGAGCTGAAACGTCTGTTCAACAAACGTCCCAATTTAACAGAAGAAGACAAACAGGCAATCGAACAAACCGTACAAAGACTGATCAACAAATTCCTCAACGCTCCCTACCAAACCCTGCGAAACGAATCAAAAGACGGAACCCCGGGTATTTTACTCAAATCCATTGTTAAACTATTCCGTCTAAAATGAGTTTACAAGCAATCTTGCAATAAATTCGAAAAAAATACGATAATCAAATAATTATTCCTATTGAAAAATTGAAGACTTGACGTTAAAATATCGAAGTTATATTATAAATATTACTATAGCAATATCTTGAGAGGCTAAACTGTCGGCATTTAACACTATAGCCTTTCAACATAACATGCCGCCCGCCGTTTGTTTGTAGATTATGCAATCCCATTGTCCACATTGCGATTCGTTAGTTGACGTTCCAGACCGTCAGACAGACGTGTTATGTCCTAACTGCCATCGGTTCTTTCTGTGGACGCCCGAGTTAGCGCCGCCATTTAAATCATTAAAAAACGAAGAAAACCCAGAGAGCAATAATGCCGGGGAGCATTTTGATCAGGAAAAGTTCCAAAAGCATTTGGAACAGCAGCGGGAAGAGGAGCTGTCTGCGCCGTCTGAACCGGCTTCGGAATCGGAATCCCACGGAACTCGAGCGCAATCGGTTGGATTATACAAAGATTACGCCTTGGGTGGAAATACCGACCCTGAACCTCAAAAACATAAAACGCAAAGGAAGAAGACCGGGAAAAACATGTATCCGTACGAGCTGCCCGGTCAGGTTGTAGAAGCCGATCGGCGCATGCCCGTCTTTTCCAGCATGATGTATGACGCACTCATAATCCTGTGCGCCAACGTTGGAACGATGATCACGGCGATGTTTTTCTTCACCATGCTTTTGGGCGCTTTGTTCCTCGCAGCGGCAGCCGCCTATTTTGGGCTGGCTCAACTGACGGAATCCGTAAATATCAGAATGACGATTTTCCTGGCGATTTTTTTCATCAGTTCTATCGGATTCGTCTGGATTATCAACGGTCAAAAGCTATACGTCATTTCCCTCATTCGACAGGGAAAAACTTCGACTTCGTTGTTGTTTTCCGGCACGATAGGTCTGTTTAGAAATCTGGTCGTTGTGTGGATTCATTTAATCCCGCTGACAATTCCCGCTATTGTCGCGTACTGGTACTATATCTGGAGCAGTTGCAATAACGACCTTGAGCAGCTGGAAAACGATTTGGGCGGATTCTTTTACGTCTTCCAGCAGACGCCCGCCGCCGTTGCAATTTCCGCCGCCATTATTGGTCTGGGCGCTTTTTTAATCATCATTCTCAACTGGGGACTGGCTTTCTGGTTGATTATCGATAAAGACCTGGGCGTTTCCGAAGCGCTGGACGTTTCACACAAAATCACATACGAAAAGAAAGCGACGTTCCTGGGCGTTTTGACGTCCAGCGCCGGCGTCGTTATCGTTCTTTCCTGCCTGTCGATGGGAATTACGCTGACCCTAGTTCCCATTGCTTTGCTCTTTATTGGCATGTACTACATGAAAACCGCCATTCAGGAAATGGTCATTCCCGGTAAAACCGCATTGGGCGCTCACGCCAGCCTCTACGGAAACAACGGCGAACTGTCCGACGAATCCGACGAGGAAGAAGACATTCTCTGAGTTAGTTAGGAATTAGGAGTGAGGAGTGAGGAGTTGACGCGAAGCGTGCCTCTAGAACCGCGTAGCGGTTCAATATTAGTAGTCGTGGGTTTTAACCCACGGAAGTAATTACGCAAGCGCTGGCGAGCTGGGATGCGTAAGCTCCCGGTAATTTTATTAACACGAAATACACAAAAAGAACGAAACAAACAAATTTTTTTAATCTAAAAATCTTTCGTGAACTTTCGCTTATTTCGTGTTTAAAATTTACTGCCTGTTCGCCGCTTATTTTTCCGCGCCAAACCAGAACGCCAGCTGATGGACAATCCAGGCAACCGGCAGGATGGACGCGGTAAATCCGGTTATCTCCAGCCATTGACGCAGCGACAGCGACGTCGTTCTGAAAATCTGTCCGATTCCATAATAATCGCTGAACTGAACCATGACAATCTGAACGACGGTAATAACGATAATTACGCCGATAAACAGACGGTTTTTGCTCAGCAGCGTAAACGGGTTCTCGTTATGAAACAGGGCGCGGCAGTTGAACTTGTGCCAGAACTGGAACATGACAAACGTCGTAAAGAAGACCGTCAGCGCCTTGATGTTCTCAGCAACCACTTTCGAGTCGGTTAAATCGCAGCCGAACTGGAATTTCTGTTCACCCGGTTCCAGGAACCAGCCGAAGTACAGCACGCAGCCCAGCATGGCTACCTGAAACGCGCTGTTGCAGAGAATCGAAAACCACATTGAGGGCATGATAATATGCGCCTGACGCGAGACGGGCTTTCTGTGCATCGAGAACTCGCGAGGCGGGTCTGTACTGTAGGCAATCGCCGCGAACGTATCCATAATTATGTTAATCCACAACAGCTGCGTTACCGTCAGCGGGAGAGAAACGCCGACCAGCGGTCCAATCAGAGCGCAGGTCAACGCGACGAAGTTCACCGACAGCTGGAACTGTAAAAACCGCTGAATGTTCTGATACAGCGTTCTTCCCCACCAGATTCCGGTTACGATGCTCTTGAAGTTGTCGTCCACCAGAACGATGTCCGACGCTTCCTTTGCAACCTCTGTTCCGGAAACGCCCATCGAAAGCCCGACGTCTGCGAACTTCAGCGCGGGCGCGTCGTTGGTGCCGTCGCCGGTCATGCCGACGACTTCGCCTTGATAATGCAGCGCCTTCACCAGACGCAGTTTGTCCATCGGCGTTGACCGCGACAAAACTCTCAATCGTTCGGCAACGTCAGGCAGCTGCTCGTCTGTAACCTCGGCAAGTTCGGCAGACGTCAAAACCAGCTCGCCGTCCGGCGTGTTTTCGACGTAATCCGAAGACAAAATCCCGCACTGTTTTGCAATGGCGATCGCAGTCGGCTTGGCGTCGCCGGTAATCATTTTAACGCTCACGCCTGCCTGCTGACAACGTTCGACTGCCGGCGGAACCTCGGGACGAAGCGGATCTTCGATTCCCGTCAAGCCAAGCAGGACGTATCCAGAACAGTTCAGGCACGCTTCAGGCTCTTCTGGCTTGAAGCAATTATCGCACATCTTTTTAACAGCAATCGCCAACACGCGCAAGGCGCGATTTGACGCTGCAGCCAACTCCGATTCGATTTGGGATTTGTATGCGTCAATCGGGACGTCAGCGCCGTTTATCCGGACGAACGAACATTTGTCCAGAATCCGTTCCGGCGCGCCTTTTATGTGACAATTCAAAGCGGGAGCGTTCAGCCCGTCTGCCTTCTCTTCAACCAGAACCATGCTCATCTTGCGTTCGGAATTGTGTCCCATTTCGCCAACGCGATGAGCGGACGTTCGCACGGAAAGATAGTCCGTTCCGAACTCGGTAAACAGAGCCAGCAGCGCGCATTCCGTCGGGTTCCCAATTCGACGCACTCCGGTTTTCCCTTCGGAATCCGTAAACCGTTCCAGGTTGGCTTCGCTGTTGATACAGACCGAGTTTACCAAATCGCGCCAAACGGGCGTTGACGTCAATTGGGAGAACTCGGCGGGAGAAAACGATTGACCGTTCGCCCAGAACCAGACGGGCTGCATTTTGTTTTGCGTCAGCGTACCCGTCTTGTCAGAACAGATAACCGTCGCGCAGCCAATCGTCTCGGACGCGACCAGCTTTCTGACCAGACAGTTCTGTCGCGCCATTTTGAGCATGTTCATCGCCAGCGAGACCGTTACCATCATCGGCAATCCTTCCGGAACGGCAACGACGATAATTGTAACAGCCACAACAAAAGCGGTCAAAACCTGTTGAAGCAATCCCATTGCGGCAGAGTCGTAAACGTCGTAAAATCCCCACGCGCTCACCCCAACAGCGTAGGACGCCACCGCCATCGGAACGGTCGCCAAAAATTGGGAAAACCAGCTTTTCAGGTTCATATCCATTGAAGCAAAAAACGGACGCAGGACAAACCGCATCAAAAGCAATCCCATCACGACCGACGCGCCGACCAGCCCCCATTCCAGCCCCGTCTGCTGAACGAACTGTTTGACAATCTCGCTCTGAAGAAGCGTCCTGACTGACATGCAGGTAAAAATCGCCAGAGCGCCTGAAACGCCCAGAATACTAATCTGCTTGGCAAGACGAGACAGCTTTTCCACCAGCGGCGTAACCGCCTTTGATTCGTCGTCCACCAGATTTGCGGCTATCTTGCCCATCTGGGTAGAATCGCCCACTTTAACCGCTAAAAGAACGCCATGACCGTCGTTTACCATCGTTCCGCGGTATACGCAGTTTGACTCGTCCGCCCTCTCAAAGGATTCCGCGTCGACTTCAAACGCGCCGTCGCCAGACGTTGGAACTGCCGACGTTTTTCGCACCGGGGCGGATTCCCCTGTCAACAAAGACTGGTCGATTAAAAGCCCCATGCTTTCCAGCAACAGACCGTCCGCCGGGACTTTATCGCCCATATCTAGAACAATCAGGTCGCCGGTTACGACGTCGCCGATGTGAGTGGTCGTTATCTGACCGTTTCTCAAAACCTTGACGGGAATGTCGTCTTTGACCTTGTTCAGAGCGTCAAACTCCCCTTCCGACTTGCGTTCGCTGAAATATCCAACGGCAATCGCCAGAAACACCGCCAGAAAAATGCCGATTGATTCTGTAAATTGAACGTCTTGATTGCCCAGCGCGTACTTTTCAATCGCCGTCATCGAAAGAGAAATCACCGCAGACGCCAGCAGAATAATGATCGTCGGGTCTTTGAACTTTTCCAGCAACTGTTTCCACCACGGCGTTCTTGGCGGCGGCGTGAGCAGGTTAGAACCGTATCGTTTCCGCAGCTCGGCAACCTGATCATTTGTCAACCCGTTTTTAAGGTCAATCGTTATATCTCCAATTTGAACTTTGTCAGCTTTCATATTTTAGTTAACAGTGGTAAGTAGTAAGTGGTTAGTGGTAAGTGATTAGTAGTGCATAGTATATAATGAGAGGAGCGCTTTGCGTCCTATGCACTAAGTACTATTCACTAAGTACTAATCACTTTCAATTATACACGAAAGGAAATTTTTGAAAAGGGAGCCGAAAATTTTGCGAATCCCTCTATACGTAAACGAAAAAAAGAGTAAAATATAACATCAAGGCATTAGGCAAGAGGCAGTAGGCAGTAGAAATGAATACTCGCCACTCGCAACTCGTAACTCGCAACTTTAAACCAGGAGGATTTTCAATGTCAACGCTCTTTGTAGCGATTGCTGCGTTTTTCGGTTATATTCTCGCGTATAACCTGTACGGAAAATGGCTCGCCAAAAAGATTTATTGTCTTGACAACCATCGAGACACGCCCTCACATACTCTTCAGGACGACGTCGACTACGCACCGACGCGCTCGTGCGTTTTGATGGGACACCATTTCACAACTATCGCCGGCACCGGACCGATTGTCGGTCCCGCCATTGCGGTCTTCTGGGGCTGGCTGCCCGCGCTACTCTGGGTCGTCTTCGGCTCGATTTTTATCGGAGCTGTTCACGACTTCTCAACGTTGGTTATTTCCATGCGGCACGACGGCAAAAGCATCGCCGACATCGCCAAGTCGCTGGTTTCTTCGCGCGTTAGAATCCTGTTTTTGCTGTTGCTCTGCTTTACCCTGACGCTGATTGTCGCCGTATTCTGTACGATTACCGCAGGCGTATTTATCAAAACCCCGGAATCCGTCATCTGCGTCTGGGGAAGCCTCCCGCTGGCGATGATTATCGGGTACATCAACTACAAACTCAAAGGCAACATCGTCATTCCCGCTCTGGTTGGAGTCGTTATTCTGTATTTCCTGATTTGGCTGGGAATCAAATACCCTGTCAGCCTTCCAGAAAGCTGGGGCGACCCGCAAAAAATCTGGACGTATATTCTTTTGGCGTACTGTTTCTGTGCGTCGACTCTGCCCGTCTGGCTTTTGCTTCAGCCACGAGATTTTATCAACTCCTGTCAGCTATACGTCGCTTTGGCGGCTCTGATAATCGGTATGGTCGCCATTTCCTTTATGGGAAAAACCGACCTGATTCAGGCAACGCCCGCCGTTGTCAGCGTAGAGTCGCTGGCGGCAGACGGCGTTACCGCAGAGGACCCAATTATCAAAACCGCGCAGCCGATTCTGCCTTGGCTTTTTATTACAATTGCCTGCGGAGCCATCAGCGGATTCCACGCCATGGTCGCCAGCGGGACGACGTCCAAACAGATTAATAAGGAAACCGACGCGCTGCCTATCGGATACGGCAGTATGCTTCTGGAAGGCGTTTTGGCGATAATCGTTATTCTCGCCTGCACCGCCGGCGTTGCTGTAATCGGAAAAGAAGAAGCCAAACCCGCGCCAGCCGCTGTCGCCGCAGACAACGCCAATCAAAGTCAGACGTCAACGGAAACCGCCAGTAATCCCTTGCGCGCTAATTGGCTCAAAAGCTACAACGTCTCCTTAACAGAGATTCAAAACAAGGCGGTTCCGCGATTCATCGAAGGCGGCGGTCGTTTCCTGGAAGCCATCGGCATCCCGCTATCCTACGCCATGACGATGATGGCTGTTCTGGTTGCCAGCTTTGCCGCGACTACTCTCGACTCTGCCACGCGACTTCAGCGATACCTCATCCAGGAACTAGGCGTGAAAAACATGTACGTCGCCACGTGCATTGTCGTCTTCTTCGGCGCCGCTTTGGCGTGTATGCCGTCTCCGACAGGGCAGGGCGCTATCGGCATGATGCTCTGGCCCGTCTTCGGCGCAACGAACCAGATTCTTGCCTCGCTGACGCTTTCGATGATCCTGATTTTCGTCAAACGCAGCGGCAAACCCTGCTATTTCCTCGTTATTCCGCTGATTATTATGACCATTCTCCCGTTTTGGGCAATGATCCTCAATATGGTAAACTGGATTACCACGCCGGGAACGTCAGTCTGCGGTCCGATTACCAACAACCACGTACTTTTCGCGATGGGACTCGCAATCGTCTGCATTCAGCTCTGGATTTTGGTTGAGTGCATATACACGCTGGCACACACCGTCCCGAAAAAAGATTTGGACGCCAAAGAACCGGATGCGCCCAACGCATAAAAACTCATAATAGGACGCAGGCGTTTTGAATTGCCAAACGCGAAAAGCGTTTGAAAAATTGAAAATTAATTCAAGACGCCGCACCCAATTGCCGAAAAGATATTCATACAAAGGAAATCGCTGGAAAATGCCCAAAAAACTCAGCGCCCCCCTTTGACAAATGCGGGAAATTTGGTAAATTACACGCATTCAATTGATAAGGTTCCGTAGCCAAATGGCTAAGGCAACGGATTGCAAATCCGTGATTTAGCGGTTCGACTCCGCTCGGAACCTCTTAAAGCCCTTGTTTCCAAGGGCTTTTTTTGTTTCGAAACTTTCGGCGAGCCACGGGTGTAAACCCGTGGGCATGAGCTAAGCATAACAAAACGACGAAGCGGAAAACCTCCCCCGGATGGACTCCGCCCTCGGAGTCATGCTTGACGGTTGCGCTGTCAAGAAAAAACTAAAGCCTCCGAAAATCTTAAGAGCATTGAAATTCCCTCCGTCCCGCTGGTTCGCGGCGTCTTCACCCGCCCCCGATGGCGGTGTAGCCAATTCGCGCTACTGCGCGCTTGCCAATATCCGCTCCCGTTGGTCCCTTGCGGTGGAAGCCTCCGAAAATATTAAGAACATGTCAACCCCGCCGCCCCGCTGGATCGCGGCTGTCTCAGCCCGCTCTATCTTTACAACAAAAAATTGAAATTCCCATAATATCTGCCTTTTTTCTACTTTTTTCTCAAACGGTATGACAGCGCCTGTCATACCTGACTTTTTATCCCGTAATAATTTGCTATACTAAAAAGCGTCAGGCACGTATAAACTTTTGTCGCTATCAGGCGCCATTGTCAACATACATAACGCGTGAGAAAGAATCATGGGACTTGATGATTTTAAAAACAAAGATGAGAAGGACTACACAGCAGAAGATTGGCTGTGCAACGAATGCGATTTGCAACCTGGGCATCCGTTTTATTGGAAATTGTGGTTCAATTATGGGGAATATCGTTTTGTGATATGGGAAGATTTCGTTGTTTGTCAGTATTACAAAGATGACGTTGAAGAAAGCGCTCCCCTCGCTAATAAAAAATATGAATATTTGGATGACATGATGCTCGACAAGTTTTGGCAAGGACAGTCTTTGAGCGACATTATGAGTACAATTCCAGAATCCGCGATACATAATCCATATTGAGGAAAAATTGCCTACTAAATGAAATTTCTTTATCTTGCCGTTTGTACCAGGATAAGGAATGTCCAAAGAAAAGGAAGGAAATACAAAAAATGGGTATTAACGATTGGAGAAACAAAGACGAAAAAGACTATACCGCCGAAGATGACATTGTTTCCGGCGCAGACCTGATTCCATGGGGAAAAGACATTTGCGTTTCTTTTTATTGGAGAGAGTATCGCTTTGATATATGGGAATGCTGGCACGTATACCTTTATGAAAAGAATGAACTTACCAAGGAAAAGTATATTGATAAAGTCTGGTATGATGATTGCGAATCCATGATGCTCGACAAGCATTGGGACGGTTTGTCGCTGAGCGATATTATGAGCAAAATTCCCAGCTCAGCGCTGTTTACTATTCCAGAATTATTTTCATAACCAGAAAGAACAGAACCTATTGAGAACTATATAAATTGGAAGGATGATTCATCGTCCTCATAAAACGGCGCTTAACCCGTTTTAAACTGAATGTATAATACCTCAATAAACTTTCAAACCCTTTTAATAGTTTGATTATCATGGAAAGCCACGAAAAGATATTTGATGTCGGAATAATTACCGGATATGAAGAAGCTAGCGGATATGGTGAATCGGGTATAGACGTTATTAAAACTGAAGCTGGCGATTACGTTTTGTCTATGAAAACGACCGCCACCATTATTTTTGGTTTTGTAAAAATTACAAAAGTTACTCAAAAAAGCAAGAATGATCCATTCGAATTTGGCGAGCCTTTAGAATGTTACGATCCTCGCGTTATTTTTATGGATTTGTATCCCTACCGGTGTATGTTACATCAAAAACCAGTAGGTATAATCCCCATCCCGACCATGGAAGAAGCGATTCAATGGATGACAGACGCAGATATTCCAATTTGCGATCCAACTGCTTATGAACGATGGTATAATGGAGAACTCTCCGGCAACGCATCAGAAAAGACAAAAAAGTTTTTTAATATCCGCTGGTAAGGTGTGTCGCTCAATCTAATCGCTAACGCAAACCTGAAATATCTGCTAATTAAATTTCGATAAAAATGTACAATAAGAAACAAGCATTGGACAAACTTTTTATTATGCTTGAGATAACAAAGAAGTATTATCAAATATTCATATATTCGATAAGAACCGTACGATATCTTTAAAGATAAATATACAAAGAGAAAAAAGAATTGGACGTTTCAATTCACTCGTAAATAAACGAGAATCTGCATAGAGCGACGATTTATAGTTGCTCTATACAGTGATTTAATCCAGACACGGGAAGAGCAAGCAATGGCTGACCACATACCCTCGCTCAAAATTGGCAAATTTCAATCCACGCATGCGTAGAGCGTGCGACGATCATGGTTATAAAAAATGGGGATGTTTTGGTCTGTTTCAATCCATGCACGCGCAGAGCGTGCGACAATAATTAAATTCCTCTGCGGACAGCGTGGCGAGGTTTCAATCCACGCACGCGTAGAGCGTGCGACCCGGAAACCTGACAATATCAATTCCGGTTAAAAAGTTTCAATCCACGCACGCGTAGAGCGTGCGACAACGTGTACCGAGTGATTATACGTTCGATCGACAGTTTCAATCCACGCACGCGTAGAGCGTGCGACCTTGGCGGTCGGTAAGCGCAACCCCATTTTAGGCAGTTTCAATCCACGCACGCGCAGAGCGTGCGACGCAGACGGTTCGACGATGATATTGCCTACGATGATGTTTCAATCCACGCACGCGCAGAGCGTGCGACGAATTTGAAGAGGTTGAGGAAGAAATCGACGCTTTGTTTCAATCCACGCACGCGCAGAGCGTGCGACGACAATACGCACGGGACGAAAGCGTTTGCAAAAATGTTTCAATCCACGCACGCGCAGAGCGTGCGACTAGAAAAAGCCGGATATAGTCAGGCTGAAATCAATGTTTCAATCCACG
>JAFSMW010000028.1 GCA_017447745.1 Thermoguttaceae bacterium | reverse complement strand
CGCGAGGCGTTGGGAAGACGTCTACCGCCAGAATTCTTGCCAAGGCGCTCAACTGCGTTAACGGTCCGACGACGGAACCGTGCGGCGAGTGCGAGTCCTGTAGGGCGATTGCAGCGGGAGACGACCCGGACGTTCTGGAAATTGACGGCGCGTCCAACCGCGGCATCGACGAAATCCGCGCTCTGCGGCAAGGCGCCAATATTCGCCCGACTCGAAGCCGGTTCAAAATCTACATCATTGACGAAGTCCACATGCTCACCCGAGAGGCGTTTAACGCCCTGCTCAAGACGCTGGAAGAGCCGCCGGCACACGTCAAGTTTATTTTCTGTACGACTGAACCAACCAAAATCCCGATTACGATTCTGTCCCGATGTCAGCGCTTTGACTTCGCCGGGATTAGAACCGACCAGATCGCTCAGCGTCTAAAGACGATTATCATCAAGGAAGGCGCGACGACGGAAGAAGACGCGGTGGAAATGCTGGCTCGCCGCGCCGCCGGCTCCATGCGAGACGGGCAGTCCCTGCTGGAACAGCTTCTCGCGTTCGCTCCGGAACATATCACCGTCGCGGACGTCCACAGCGTTTTAGGCACGGCTGACGAAGATTTTACGCTGAAAATCATATACAACCTGTCACAGAAGAACGCACTGGAAGTTCTTACGGCGTTTGATACTGCGATGAGCCAGGGGCGGGATCCCGCCATCTTTCTGGAACAGCTTTGCGGGTATTTTCGCGACCTGATGCTGATCCTGTCCGGCGGGACGAAAAACCAGTTCCTGTACACGTCGCCCAACAACGAGGGGCTGCTGCGAGAAGCGGGGAAGTCGATGGGAATTCAAACCGTCCTGGCGGCGCTGCAGATTCTCGACCATACGTTGGACAGAATGCGCTTTACAACGCTAGGCAGAATTCTCGCGGAACTCGCTCTGACGAGAATTGCTCATCTTGCCGACCTGGACTCCATCTCGGTCATGATTCATAGACTCGAAAGCGGCGACATCGCTCCGCCGGTTCAGCAGAGTCCCGTAAACCGCCCGCAGCTCAACGCGCCGCCGGTCAATCCGAACGTTCAGCTAACAGGACAAGCGCCCGGCAGAACGCTGAGAATCCCGTCTGGATTTGCCGACGCCAACATTCCGCAGGAGCTAAACGGTTCGCAATGGCAGCGTCCCGCGCCGCAGCAACCGCCACAACAGCCCCCGCAGAACCGCCCTTTCGTTGACCCCAACCGCGCTCTGGGCGGCGGACTGAACGGGGTCTTCGCCCAGAAAAACGCCCCCAGCGCTCCGTTCGTTCCCCCAGTCAGGGAAACCCCGTTGCATCTAGGCAGTAGGCAAGAGGCAGTAGGCAGTAGGGAGGAAACTAGAGGCAAGAGGCAAGAGGCAGTAGGCAGTAGAGAGGAGGCTGTAGGCAAGAGAGACAATAGGCAAGAAACAAAAGACGCTAATACTCAAGCGGCTCAAAATACTACTGCCTACTGCCTACTGCCTACTGCCTCAACTATCAACCCCGAGAATTTAAAAGAGGAGTTAGATAGTATCCTCGAGTCCTATCTGGAAGGGCTGGCGCTGGACAACGCCCGATCGTACTGTTCCGTAAAGCTGGTTGGTCCCAACGCGATTGAAATCGCCTACGACTGGGAACACTCTTTCGGATACCGAAGCTGGGACAACCCGGAGAATTTTACCAAACTGCAAAACGCGGTCAACCGCCATTTCGGGCAAAACGTTGTCATTGAACTCAAACAGCTTCCCAACGCCAACCCTGGTCCGACGCAGGAAGAACGCCGACGCGCTCAGAGCAAGTTTATCGGCGAGATCGCCGCTCGCCCTGCGGTCAAGGAGATTATGCGTCTGTTCAAGACCGATATTAAATCGGCGTTCCCGGAAGCGTACCCTCTGCCCGACGAGTTCAAAAACAAGGAAGAATCCACGTCTGAGGAAGGTGTTCAAGACGTATCTGCCGCGCCAATTGAGGAAGAATCGGACGATTGAGTTTTTGGGGTGCAACGGCTTGCCGTCGCTTTCATAATAAGAAACGCAGGGAACGACAAAAAAAGACGATTCGTGCCAATAACGTTTTGAACAAAATAGATTTTCATTTTATAACGATTATTGTTCTAACGTTTCTGGCACGAATTACGTTAAACGTACTTCTCAATTTTATTCTTTAAAAAGCGACGCCAAGGCGTCGCACTCCAAAATTTTCTGTTTTTATTGTCATCCTCATCTTTCCCCAAAAAAAATTTAAAAAAAGTCCCCGCCCCCTTGTAATTTGTAAAATCGCAAGGTATAATAAACAATGGTATTTTAGTTAGGTCTTATTTTGACAGAAATACATTATACTTTTGTTTCTTCAATTTGGGTGACGCTGGGCTGGCGCTAAGAATACCAAAATCCAAGGTTTTAATAACACACGTATTCCTTTTTAAAATTAATTATCAACTATGGGTTTTCCTGACGAAACTGACCGTCTGCTGCAACGACAGGCGGAAGAGGTCTTAAACCTCACCACAGATGTTTACGATTGGTTGTCGGAATTTAACAGAGATCGTGCGAAATTGGAAATGCTTCCAATATCCGAACGAGACGAATTCCAGGTTCTTCAGCTGCGTCGCCTTGCGCGAAGTATCTTTACCTCATCCAAAGTTCCTGTAGCGGCAGCCGTCTATGGTCCGTCTCAGGTCGGAAAGAGTCTTTTTATGGGCGCCGTTCTTCGTCCGCAAAGTCACGATTACAGCCCGCTGGGTCGAGACGAGGCGTTGGGCGAACCGTCATATTACAAGGATTTGTCGTTCGATACCGACCTTAACCCGCAGTCCGGTTCAAACGAAGCGACGGCTCTGGTTACCCGATTTACAACCAAAGAGCGTATGGCGGAAGGTCCGTCGCCGGAATTCCCGGTTATGGTCAAGGCGTTGACGAGAGCAGAATGGCTCCGCGTTTTGGCGCGAGGCTTCCACGGCGAATGCCGCGCTGAAGATTCCAAAATCTGGGACGAAAACAACATGGAAACCATGGTTTCTCAAATCGCCAAAGTCTCGCCCGGCAAAGAAGTCGACAGCAAATGGCGTATGGACATCATGGACGCGTTCTCGTACATGACCGGCATTGACCGCCGCGGGTTCCCGTGCAAATCGGCTTTGCTCAACAGCATTCTCAGCCGTTACCCGCTTTCTGACGAAGGATACACGCAAGTTGTTGCCAACTTGTTCTGGGGAAACTGGTCGTCCATGACGGGTCTGTTTACCAGAATCAACGCGTTCCTGGAACGTCTGTATTCGCCTGATCACGACCCGTGCATTTTGACCCACTGGGCGGGCGTTCGATTCCTGCTGGACTCTCAGCGAAGCAAGTTCCACGATCGTCCGACGTCCAAGGTTTGGAAACGCGTCGAATGGGCGGACTTCCAGCTGCGCGAACGTTCGGGCTGGATGGTTCTGGAATACAACCCCGGCAGCGGCAACGGGCGGGAAGACCTTGAAACGATGCAGGCAGCCATGTTGGAACTCGTTCTTCCGATTTTGCCGCACCGCTTGAACGACGACTGGCGTCAGGTTATTGAGAACATGGACTTCCTCGACATTCCCGGTATGCGCGCCGGACGTCAAGGTACGGAAGCCGGTAAACGAACTTCTGCCGACACGGTCGAAGAACAGATGGAAATCGTCAAACGTGGTAAAGTTTCTTACCTGTTTGAACGATGCACTGAAGAACGTCAGATTCAAACGTTGATGCTGCTTTCCCGCGGCGGTAACCTCGAAGTTTCCAACCAGATGAAAGACCACATCAATAAGTGGGGTCGCACCCGTTACGGGGACAGAATTTGGCCTCGCGGCGTTACAGACGACACCCCGGCTCTGTTTGTCGGTATGACGGGTATTGACGACGAATTCCGCAACCGCGAAATTTACGCGGACAAGTCGTTGTACGAAGCTCGACTCGGTCAGCTGGCGGACGCTCTTGACGACGTTTTTAACGACTTCGGCGGAAAGGGCAAACCGTTTACCAACGCCTACCCGATTCGTTATCCCGGAACGTGGGACACGAACGAGGCGATGCGTCAAAAGAACGACCCGATCAAATGGGACAAGGCGAAAGAAGCCTTTATGGCGTCAGACGCTGTCGCCCGATACGTTCGCGACAAGGAACACCGCTGGGACATCGCCATGACAGACGGCGACGGCGGACAGTCCCTTATCGCTGCCGGCATTCATCTTGTTACAAGTTCTACAGACAAGCAGAACCAGCTGCAGCAGGAAATCAATCGGCTTCGGGCGGAAATCCTTCAGCTGTCACGCGCCTGGTACGTAGACCCGGACGCCAACGTCGACCGCGAAAAGCGAATCAAGGCGGGCAACAAGGTTGTCAACTGGCTGACGCAGGATCCGCATACCGCATACGATAAAATCTACGCTCTGCAAAACATCCTTACTCTGCAGGACGGAGCGGAAGCGATGCTGGCAGACTGCGCCGAAATCAAATCCAAGCGGCACGGAGACCCGCTGCCTGACACGCTTCGCGCCTATCTGTCAGACTGGGCGAAAAAGGAAGTTCCGCGTCGATACAACGAATACATCAAAACGCACAAGTTTGAAGATTTCGAATGGCTCGATCCGGAAGACATGGGCACATTCGTCCGTTACCTTCAGGATTACCTCACCTGCGAACGGTGCATTACCGCTTTGATCGATCAGCTGGATCCGGTAATTCATCTTAAAACCAGAGATGAATCTTCACGACGTCGCGCGCGCCGCAAGTACACTCAGATTATCATGAACGACTACATCATGAACCCCGGTCCTTCCTGGGCGGCAATTAAAGGTCAGCAGCTTATCGTTGACGGCGACGAAGTTCATGAAGACGACTCGTTTATCAAGCCGTTGGAAGCGTACGCAGACTACGGTCTTGCTGCGTCGTTTACCAAACGCTGGGTGGAACGGGTTCCGCAAGCGTTGGCGGCTGGCGCTGGAGATCATGTCCAGATTCCGCCAGGAAACTCGGAACTGTGGGACATTTTGGCGCCGTTTGAAGGACGGTACTAATCTCCGCAATTCCTCGGTTTCATTAGTCGTTGAGTACATTAAATCACAAATACTTTTTTAGATTTTAATCATGCACATTTTATTTGCAAATACAGGGGTTCAACTGGTATGCGTTCCGCTTAAAGGCGGTTCCCGATACAACGTTCAGCAGGTCGGCAACGGCTGGCAAAGAACGGTATGCAACATTAACGCAGGAAAACCGGAAGCGGAAGATCCCCGTTCAGTTAGAGAATTTCCTTATATTCAGTGGCAAATCATTCAAAGCGGAGATAACACCAAACTGTTCTTCGCGATCGACACGACTTGCGGCGACCCGGAAATCGGCTATTTCTGTGACGCATCCGCTTTGACGGGCGACTATCCGGTTGAACTTCGCGGTCTGCTGGACGTTGCCGGCGTTCCACTCAAAGGCGTTCCGGAAACGCAGATTGTTATTCGTCCTGCAACGGCAACCTCCGGCGAGCCGAAACAGGTTCACATGATTATCGACTTCGGCAACAGCCGCACCGGCGCGTTGCTGCTGGAAGTAGTCGGCGAAATCTCACAGACGCCGCAGATGATTCCGTTTGAACTGACAAACCGTTATCATCTCAACCAGTACAACGAAATGGGCGAATACATGCGTATGCCGGAGAATCGCTGGTTCTCGTCCAAAACGCACTGGGCGACGGCTCCGTATCTGCCGCCGATCAAGCAGAAGAAGATTCAGTTCCATATTGACGAATCCGCTCCGCAAAAGAAGAGCTGGTTCGGGTTCGGTTCGTCTTCTCCGCGTCAGACAAAGGTTGAAGTTCAGATCGCGCCTGATCTGTTCCAGGACTTGTCCCAGGTCAGAATGGGTAAAGAATGCGACGACCTGTTACAGGTTATCACGCCCGACGGGGACATCCGCACCGGCGTCAGCTCTCCCAAACGCTACTTGTGGGCGGACGATTCCAGCTGGCTGGAAGGCGCCAACTGGCACATGTGCGACCCGCACAACCTCTGCGGCACAAACGTCTACTGTGACAACCTTCACGGTCCTTTGATGAAGTTCATCCATGAGGACGATAACGACTTCCTGCTCAAAGAAGGCGGACCTCAGGAGCGAGACTTCGCAACCGATATGCCGCTCAAGCCGCGTCACGCGCCTCGCGCCATGATGACCGCGGCTCTGTACGAAATGATCTGTCAGGCGTATACCTACATCAACTCGATGGCGTACCGCACGTCTTCCGGAGACGCCGGGCGCGCCCGAGAACTTCGCACGATTACCATGACCTATCCGTCCGGTATGATTACCGAAGAAAAAGAACGTCTGAGAATGCAGGTTCAAAAGGCGATCGAAATCTTCACCCGAACGCTCGGTCGATTCCAGCGCGTTCGTCCTCTGCTCAACCTGTCTATCGATGAAGCCAGCGCCGTTCACCTGACGTACATCTGGAGCGAACTGGGCTTGCTGGGTCAGGATCCGCGAATCTGGTTCTCGACCATTCATCAGGACAGAGGCGAAGTCATCGTTGAAGCTCCGCCAGAGGAAAACATGCTTCAAACAGGCGCGGTTGCCGGACGTCGCCGCGGCGGCGTTGCCAGACCGGGCAGAACCGGCTCGCAAAAAGAAGAAATCGAAATCGGCGACAAGAAAAACGAGATTCGAATCGCCTGCCTCGACATCGGCGGCGGTACGACCGACTTGATGATCGCCAGCTACAACTACGAGTCTAAAATTGACGACTACATCCACGGCAAAACCCTTCATCAAGACGGCATCTCCCTCGGCGGCGATCAGATGGTCAAACGTCTGTTGGAAACGATTATCATCCCGCAGTTTGCCGAGTCCCTCAACATGGAAGAGGAAGACGTTCAGTTGCTTTTCGGTCCCGAAGTTCCGCGCAACCGCGAATTCAAGGGTCAGAGAATCGCCTGGATGAACCGTCTGTTTATCCCGCTGACAAACGAGTACCTCAAAAAAGCCGTCGACGGCGAATATCAGGAACCGATTTCCCATACCGATCCGGAAGTCGTCGATCCCAGCATTCTGGAATCGCTGCAATCGGTATTCGACAAACTCAAGGGACCGGGCTACTACACCGTAGAAACGGAACTTGACTTGACAGTTAATAAAGAGGAATTCGACGGCGTTATTCACGACGTATTCGATGAACTGATTTACGACATGTGTCAGCGCTGCATTCAGTACAAGGCAGACGTCATCCTGCTGGCTGGTCAGCCAACCAAGCTGGACTACATCCAGAAACTGGTTCGCATGTACCTGCCCTTGTCGCCGTCGCGAATCGTCCCCATGTACGGGCATTACGCCGGCAACTGGTATCCGTATCAGGACGAAAAAGGCGCTGAACCCGGCGTTATTATCGACCCGAAAAGCCCGGTCGTCGTCGGCGCTGCCATTGAGTTCATGGCGGCAAACGGCATGCTCCCGCAGTTCAAGTACTCTATGCAAGCCAAGCAGTACGAAAACAGCTACTACTGGGGCGTCATGGGCGGATCCACGTCCGGCATTCGTAACGAACGCGTTCTGTTCAAACCCGTTGACGAAAACTCGCGTGAAGAAATCACCGACTTCACGACCAGCTCTCAGCGCGTTATTATCGGTCGTAAAATGAGCGAAAACGAAGACGCTCAGGCGACCCCGATTTACATTCTCAAAATGGAAGTCGGCGACAGAATCGGACGTACGGAAGTTCAGGTCAAGATCAAGCGCATCAAGGCGACCGGCGAGTCCGAAGAACATCTGGAAGTCGATTCCGTCATGGGTATCGTTGCCGGACAGGACGCCGTTCTGGGCGAAAACGTCTTCTTCAGCTGGCGAACGATGGCGGACGAACGCTACTATCTCGACACCGGCGGATTGGACAACATCGAAATCCGGTAGTTCGAGTTAAGATCGAATAAAAAAAGCGGGAGTAACGCGAAAGCGGGACTCCCGCTTTTTATTTACTCGCAGAACACACGAGATGATCTCTTTGCGGCGGAAGCTACCAGAAATCTCCTGAACGTGGAAAGGCAGCTAGTGCAACTGGTTCGCGGGCGTCTTCGCCCGCCGAAGCCTCCAACATCCAAAACTCCGATTGAAGGAAAAGACTTCTCTTCAATCCAGTTGTTTTGCAACTCTCTCGAGTCTTCTGCTGGTTCATATTTTCCTGTAGCGGGCGAAGACGCCCGCGAACCAACAGGTCTGAGTTTTATCGCTGCGAAATGGGGAACTTGGAGGCTGCCGCCGCAAGCGTCCGTCACTGGGCGTGTGCGAGGCGGTTGTCAAACACCCAAAAGCGTCCCTCCATCTGCGTCCCTTCTATCGCCTGTAAATTCATACACTTAAATCAATTATTTTGTGTTTTTTTCTCAAAAAGAAGATAAATCCCTCTTGTAATTTTCTTTCAAATCGGGTGAAATAGAAGTAATCAGACGGCAGGATGGTTGTTGCCGTCGCCCTCCGTTTATTCTATTAGAAATATACAGGAAACTTAACTATGACCACTCGAAAACTTAATCGACGCGGATTTCTTGCTGTTGCAGCAACAGCGGCGGTTGCGCCTATGGTCGTTCCCGGAAGCGTTCTGGGCAAAGACGGCGGCGTAGCTCCAAACGAACAAATCAACTTGGCGCTTATCGGTATCGGAAACCGCGCCAACGATCACATTGGCAGTTTCTGCGGCAATAACAATTTCCGTCTGACGGCGGTCTGCGACTGCTACGACGCTCACGCTCAAAGCGGCAAAGTTCGCGTTGACAACCGATATCACAATCAGGACTGCAAAACGTACAAGATGTACGAAGACATTCTTGCCGACCCGGTTTACGACGCCATTTCTATCGCCACGCCAGACCACTGGCACACCAAGATTGCCGTCGAAGCCTGCCGCGCGGGTAAAGACGTTTTCTCTGAAAAGCCCCTGACGCTGACTCTGGCAGAAGGTCGTCAGATTGTCAAGGCGGCGCGTATGTACAACCGCGTCTGCTCGTCCGGGTCTCAGCGCGTTATGGAAGACTACGGCTACATGGCGCCCGTTATTCTGTCCGGCGCGATTGGCGAAGTCAAAGAGATTCACTGCGGATTGGGCAACCCCGGTCGTGAATGTTACCTTCCGGAAGAACCGATTCCCGCCGGTTTGGACTGGGACCGCTGGCTCGGGCAGGCTCCGTGGGCGCAGTACAATGCGGAACGCATGTCCGGCTCTTACGGCGGCGGCTGGCGAAACTTCTCCGAATATGGCAACGGATTCCTCGCCGACTGGGGCGCTCATAAATTCGGCGGCGCTCTGTACGTCTGCGGAATGGATCATCTCGTTCCCGAAAAAGTCTATCAGCCCCATACTGAAGCCAACCCGACGGACGGCGTTATGATGGTTCTGCCCAACGGCGTTAAAGTCTTCCACAACCGCAACGGTCAGCACGACGTTACAATTATCGGAACCGAAGGCGAATACCGTCACAATAAATCTCGAAACGTCATCAAGCCGCTTCACGCCGTCAATTGCAGACGCTATCACAACGGCGCCAACAACATTACGGAAGATTTCGCCTACTGCGTTCGCAACCGGCTTCGTCCGTTCCAGGATTTCTTCTACGGCGCTCAGACAGCCGCTTTGTGCCAGATTGCCAACATCGCCTATAAAGTCGGCCGCGACCTGACTTACGACGCCGACAAGATGGTCTTCGTCGGAGACGAAATGGCAACGAAGATGGTCAGCCGCGTTCAGCGCGCTCCGTACACGATTGAAATTTAATTGCGTTGAGAGGCATCAACAGCGTTTTCCTATTGTAACATTCACAATTTATCATTCAATATAATACCATGAGAAAATACATTTACACCCTTTTGGCAGCGTTCGCATTTTTGGCTGTCAGCCCGGCTTTCGCCGATTTCGATCCGAAGGCTCCGCTTCCTGTTGACCCGCTCCTGACGCAAGAACAATTTGACGCTCTGCTCCCGTTGATGACCTGCGACGACATGAAAAACCGCGATCTGGTCAACCAGCAGCAAACCGTTCAGCAGAACTTCCAGAATCTGGTTTTCCAATCCTATGACAAACCGGAACTCAAAGCGCATTTGAACAAACTCATGACAGACGCTGTCGGCAAAGACCTGCCGGCTCAAACCAAGGCGTGGCTTCTCCGCAACCTGCAGTGGATTGCCGGCGACGACGAAGTTCCCGCTATCGCCGAGTGTCTGAATAAAAACGTCGCTCTGGTTGTCGACGAAGCCGCTCACGCGCTGATTAAAATCGGAACGCCCAAAGCGATTGACGCTCTTAAAGCCGCTGAAAAAGACGCTGCGCCGAAAGTCAAGCTGATTATCAAAAGCGCCTTGACCAGCTTCGCGGAAAAGTACGACGTCCCGACCGAAACGAAAATGCCGCTGGCGATTCCGTACGCGTCCAAGGCAGACGTTGACAACTTCCTCAAGGGATACAACGACTTCTCCGAACAGCTCAAAGTTGAAACGCTTGCCAACCTGGGCATTCGTTCCGACAAAGCCTATTTGCCGCTGGTTTGCAAAGAAATGCAGGAAGGAACCGACCCCGTCAAACGCGCCGCGCTGTTTGCTCTGGAAAAGCTCGGCACGAAAGACCAGATTCCGCTTATTCTGAAATTCCACGATCGCGGAGCCGCTCAGCTGGTCGCGTCCAGAATTGAGTCTGACGGCTTTGACGAAGCTCTTATTAACGCTTTGGCGAACTGCGAACAGGGCGATTTCGGATTCATTTCCGGCATTCTGGCGTCGCGTTCCGTAGACATCTCCGCTACGCTGTTCAACAAAGCCAAGGCGAAGGACTGCCCCAACCGTCTGGAACTGCTTCAGAACGCCAAAAAGCTCGTTGGACTTGACAAGATCAACGACTTCATCGACGTCTTGGCTCTCTTCCCCAACGGTCGCGACAAGGAAGAAGCGGAAAAGATTATCGCGTCCATGACGCCGGGTAACGCCTCCGCGGTTGTTGCGAAAATGGAACAGTATCCCGGCGCAACGCTGCTGGGCTGCCTCGGACGCATTGGCGGCGGCGACGCGAAAGCTGCGCTGGAAAAAGCGCTCAAGTCTGACGACAAAGCCGTTACAGAAGCCGCGATCAAGGCGATTTGCAACTGGCCCAACGCGGAAGTCGCCGACGACCTGTATGCGATTTCTCAGAATTCCGCGTACAACAACGGTCAGCAGATTCAAGCTCTGCGCGCCTTTATCCGCGTCGTTTCCCTCCCGGACGATCAGATTGGCGTCAAATTCTCCGTTGACGACAAACTGTCCAGATTGCAAAAGGCGTTTGACGCTTCTACCCGCAATGACGAAAAGAACCTGGTTATTTCCCGCGTCGGCTCCGTTCGCGACGTCAAGAGCCTTGACTTTGTCCTCCGTTACGCCAACGATCCTCAACTGGCGGAAACTGTTTACAGAGCCATCGCCGATCTGGCGCACCACAACTTCCTGCGTCAGCCGCACAAAGACAAGTTCGAGCCGGCGATGAAGATGGTCATCGAAAAGAGCAAAGACGAAGTCCTCGTCGACCGCGTCAAGCGATACCTGGATCTGATGTAATCGATAAACCAAATTAACGTAATTACGCTTAAAGCGGGAGGAAACTCCCGCTTATTTTTTGCGAAAATCCCTAAGGGCTGGGAACCGCTGGGAACTGCTGGGATTTTCTGGGAACTGCTGGGAAGGAGCTGGTTTTCCCAGCTACTCCCAGAACCCTCCCAGCGTTTCCCAGAATCATCCCAGGTTGCGCCTCACAGGCGCTTCAGACTTTATCTATTTTACCACTTCTAACAAATTTTCTCAAAAAATTTTTGTTCAAATCTTCAAAATAATAAAATCTGGTATATAATATATAATGTTGTACAATACCCATAATCCAGATTTCCGTCGTCGCGAAGATGGCGGAAATGTCGATTAAAATATCATTTTCCCTGTTTGCTCAAATACGGAGTAAAAACATGGCTAATATTCCAAACCGTTTATCCTCACCCGTTCTCATTTTAACACGCAGCGGAATTTCTTTGAAAGCGTTACTGACAATTCTGGCTATCTGCATGATAACATTAGCCAGCGCAGAAAAATCTGTCGCTGAAGATTTGAATGGGGCTAATAAAACCATTACTTCAAATTCTGGTACAGAATGGACAACGGCATACACAAACTCATCAGCAACTGCCGCCAATTTGATTGTACAACCAACAAGCGATCTTGGCGCATCTACTAATTTTAGCGGTCAACTGACTGGGAATTTGAGGCTGGTAGTTCATCTGAAAACCAATCAGGATAATAATAGTCGGTTTGTGCTGAATAATGCAAACAATACGTTTACCGGTGGACTGTTTATTGAACAGGGAACAGTCAGAGTCGATAATTACGCATACATCGGCGGCGCTTCCGGCAGCAAACAGATTGACATGCAGCACGGCTGCTTAATGACAAATCAGACATTTGAAGGTTATACATTTAATATGACGGCAAGTACAAGTTCAAACAACCGCGGGGCAGTTCGTCTTTCTGGTGGAACTGGCGTGTTTGCCGCCAAGATTACCGGTACAGGTAATTTTGAAGTTGTCAATGATGGATCAATGACTTTAACTAATACGGAAAACGACTATAAAGGAAAAACATATATCGGCAATTTTCAATGGAGAAAAAATTCGAACAACGATCAAAATCTTGCCGGAACGCTTAATTTGGGCGCCAGCGGCGTGTTGCCGGACACAACGGTCGTTGTATTTGGCTCCGGCTATGGAGGAACTAATGATTCAATCAAATCGATTACGCTCGACTTAAAAGGTTATAACGAAACGATTGCCGGCATTTATAGTACAAATAAGAATGCTGTTATTAAATCGACCAATGCGGCAACGCTAACGTTGAACATGCCTTCTGGCAGTTCTGAATCTTACGCTGGAAAAATCACAGATAACGTGAATCTTGTAATTTCCGGTTCTGGAACGCAAACCCTTTCTGGCGCCAATACGTATACCGGAACAACAACGATTTCCAGCGGTACGCTAAATCTGTCAGACACAGGCTGCACGTTGGGATCTGGCGCTTTGACAATTGAATCAGGCGGAGTTCTTTTGTTAACGAATGCATATCAAGGCATGAAAAACGTTTCCGCATTAAGTGGAAACGGCGAAATAAGAGCGGCCTCTGGTTACAATTATCTTAATGTTACTTCCAGCGAACCGCAAAGCTATAGCGGGACAATTAACGTTCCCGAAAGTTACAGAATAGATATTGGTTATAATGACGGTTCTAACCATTCTACCAATATAAGCTTGCCCAATGCAACCGTATCGCTCAATGGCTCTGGAAGCATATTGGGATTGATTCATGGAAGCGGTACGGAAGTTACTTCGTTTACAATTGGAACGCTTAACGGCGTAGAAGGCTCCGTAGTTCGAGAATCTGGAAATGCTAATGCAACAGATTCATTTTCCACGTTGATTGTCGGTCAGGGTAATCTTGCTGGTACAATTGGGAATAACACTGCAAACCAAAGCAAATTGGCTCTGGTTAAGAATACATCCGGAACGCTGACGTTATCTGGCGCTAACACGTATCCCGGCGGAACGACGATTTCCGAGGGAACGCTCAAACTCTCCGGCGCCGGTACGCTGGGAACAGGCGCTGTTGAAAATAACGCAACCTTGGAGTTTGCTCACGAATCAAACCAGACGGTTAGTAACAAAATTACTGGCTATGGCTCTGTTATAAAATCCGGCTCAGGTACGCTGACGCTCTCTGGCGAGAATACGTATACCGGCGAAACGACGGTTTCCGGCGGAACGCTCCTTCTTCCGAGTACTGCCAGTCTGAAGACGTCTCAGGTTACGGTTACAACGGGAGGAACGTTCCAGACGGGAACGGATCTGGAATACATCCCTGTCAATCTTGACGGCGGAACGTTTGTCATTGGCGATACGTCTGCATCCCAGACAGTTAATATTGGCGCGCTGACTCTTAACGGCGGAACTATCTGTTTCGATTTTAATGACTGCACGGTTTTAGATGATGGGTATAATGTTGACACTGACTGGCTAAAAGTTTCTTCTGCCAGCCTGAGTTCAGGGGTTATTGATCTGTCATTCCACGGCAGCAGCGCTGAAGATTGGTGGAACGTTATCAAAAATAATTATAGCGAAAGCGGTTTTGAGATTATTACCGGTCAGATTCCCGATTCTGAAAGTTTCAATAGCGCTAACGTTACTGTCTCTGTGAACGGTACGCCGTCAAGCGAATGGACACTGACCGCTAAATCGGGCGGACTATTCCTCTTTGCAGCTAATGATGAACCGGGACCCAGTGGAAACCTCTGGTATGACGCCAATACGGACGACATTACTGCTGATACATGGACGATTGACGGAACAAGTAAAGTCGGCGCCAAGTTTACTGAAGGCGGCGATGCTGCAACGTTTGCAGGCGGAGTTGTTTTGAACTCCATCGGCGAATTTCAGGTTGGAACCGACAAAAATCTGACGCTCTCGGAAGAAGTTACCGGCTCTGGCTCCTTGAAGAAGACGGGCGAAGGAACTCTGACGCTTTCTCAGGCTCCCGGATATACCGGTTCGACCGCGGTTGAAACGGGAACGCTGGTTCTTTCTGCCGGAGGTACGCTCAATAATCTTTCCGGCGCCGGAACAGTTGATAACAGCGGAAAGGCGTTAACGCTCAATAATACGTCTAATTCTGAGTTCTCCGGCGTAATCACAGACGCAGGGGCAGTTGCTAAAACCGGTTCTGGAACGCTGGAATTATCCGGCAATAACACGTACACCGGCGCGACGACCGTTTCAGCCGGCGAGCTTGTTTTCTCCGGCAGCGTTCTTCCGGTTTCTGCCATGACTGCAACTGGCGGATCGCTGGTTTTGGGAACGGCTGGAAATACCATTACTGCCAAGCGAGGGGCTTCTATTATCGCCAACGGCGGCGCTGTTCGCGTTGACGGCGACCTGGTGTTTGAAGCTCCCGGTTCCGGATTTGTCGCTTGCAATGGTTCCTGGACGGGTTCCGGCTCCATAACACTCGATGGCGGATACATTCGCGTTGGAACAAACTTTAACACAACAACCGGAATTAATTTCAACGGCGGTTCAATATTAAATAATAACAACGACGCTGTCTTGACTTCCGATTTAACGATTACCAAAGACGGCTCGACAATGCAGGCGGGCTGGAGCAAATCTTTGACCCTTAAAGGCGCGTTAAAAGGCAGCGCTTCTCTTACCGTCGGCAGCGATTCCGGCTGGCTTATATTTTCCGGCAATGGGAGCGCTTACCAAGGGTCGTTGCTTGTCAAAGGCAACATGCGAGTTGGCGTCGCTAATACAGACTCGTCAGACGCTTCTCAGTATATTGGCGGCAAGGCAATTAACCTCAACGGCGGAACTATTCAGAATAACAACAATAACATCACTGTAACAAACGATTTGAACGTCATGTCCGAAACCGGGTTTAAAACCGGATGGAGCAAAAGCATCACCCTTACCGGGAATGTAACAGGCTCTGCCAAATTAAAGCAGGTTTCTGATTCCGGCTGGCTGATTCTGAAAACCCACTCTGACGGCAATACGTTTACCGGTCCCTTCCAAACCGGTTGGGCAAGTACGTCGTCCAGAGGTCAAACGCGTCTGGCGGCTGAACAGCCCCTCGGCGCCAACGCCGGAGTTTTGTACAACTACGGTTATCTTGACATGAACGGATTCAGCCAGAAATTCAAGGGCGTTGTAGACGATGGCGCGAACAACAAAAAGGGAAGAATTTACAATACTACAAGTACAAAATCTGTTGTAACGTTCGATATTACCTCTCAAAATCTGTCGTATGCTGGAACTATCGAAAGCAACGTCGAACTGATTGTCAACGCCAGCGGCGCGGGAACTCAAACGTTTACCAACGGCGGAAGCTCGTTTACCGGAAACGCGACCATTAACGGCGGAACAATCCGAATGACGGGCAAAGGTTCCAGCGGGAATTCTCCGATTGGAAAAGTTTCAGACACACGTTACGTTTACGTCAACAGCGGAGGGGAACTGGTGTTTGGCAATCAGGACGTTTTAGCCAACGCTCACAACTACGCCCCGATCAACTTCGTCGTTAACGGAGGCAAGATTTCCAACGACGGCGCGTTTTACAACTTCCTCCAGAATACAACGTTCAAAAACGGCGGTCAACTGTACGCGTCCGATGGAAGCTCAACGTGGAAAGCGTACAAGCTGTTAAATGTAACCGTCGCCCGAAATGACGACGACACAGCCGGCGCTCCCGTTCTTTTCAGCTCGGATCCGAGCAAACCCGACGCCACAATCGCTTTTGGAGACATCAGCAGCGTGATAGAAGCTGGAAATTCGGTTTCAATAGTTAACGTCGCCGAAATTACCAGCGCTAATGCGTCAGTAAACGATAACGTTTCCGACCTTGTCATTTCCTCTGTAATTGCCGATCCCGTCTATAAAACCGACGGCGCGCTTAAAAATGCGACTGAAATCCGAAAGACCGGCGCCGGTACGATGGAATTAACCGCCACCAACACCTATACCGGTAAGACAAACGTCTTGGCTGGCGCTTTGACGTTAGCCAGTACTGGCAGTCTTGTTTCTGATGTAACAGTTGCTCAAGGAGCTTCGTTTATTGACGCCGCCCCAACGATTACGTCAGGCGTAACCCTCAACGGCGGGGCGCTGGTTATTGGAGATATGACCGCTTCGGCGCAAATCGCCATTGGAGATTTGACCGTTGACAACGGCTCGATTTTCTTCGATTTCAACGACAGCGCATCCAGCGCCGATTACGACCGTTTGACTGTCAATGCGGCAACGTTTACCACCGGCACGATTAATATCGCCTTTAACAATGGCGATCAAACCGATTGGTGGAACAACAATACCGACAACGGTTACGTCCTTATCAATACGTCGTCTTTGAATGCAAACATGGACAACATCCAGCTTTTGGTCAATTCCGCGGCGTCAGATTACTGGTATCTCGATACGGTTGGTACGTCTATTGTTTTGAAAAATCAAGCTATCGAACCGCCGGTTACAGATCTGTTTTATCGCGCCAACACGGCTGAAGCTCTTGCTGAAGACAAATGGACGATTGACGGAACGAACAAACAGGGCGTTAAGTTTACCGAAGGAGATAATAATTCTGTAACGTATGAAGGCGGAGTTGAAATGAACGTCAACGGGTCTGTCGAAGTTTCCGAAAACAGGAACCTGACGCTTGCAGGCGTTGTCTCCGGCGCAGGGGAAGTGGAAAAGACTGGCGACGGTACGTTGACTCTTTCCGGCGACAACACGTATACCGGCAAGACGACAGTTTCCGAAGGAACGCTTGCTCTAACTGGCGACGCTGTCAAGGCGAACAGCTCAATTGAAATTGCGGACGACGCCACTTTGGAATACAACGTTGCCGCTAATAAAACCAAACAGCTGACGTTCACAGACGACGTAACCGTCTCCGGCTCAAACGCTATCAAGACCGGCGCCGGCGCGCTCAAGATTCTTTCAACCGACGGACAGTTCGAACCGGATAATTTTGCAGTAAAAGAAGGCGAACTGAACTTCAAAGGAACGTACCGCGGCGATTTGGAAGTTGAACGGGGCGCGACGCTTTCGCCGGGCAACTCGGTCGGCGACCTGACCGTCTACGGCGACGTTACCATCGACGCTGACGCAACGGGCTTGTTCGAGTTCAGCGCTTATAACGAAGACCCGGCTTTGCAGTCATACGATACGCTTACCATCGGCAGCGACGGCTCGTTTGTAATTGATGAAAACTCGATTATCAAGCTGTACTTTGAAGGTAACGACGCTGACCTCTGGGCGGCGGAAGGCGCGGAATACCAGCTGGTATCCGACGAAGACTTTGACAGCGAAGTTCTGCCGACACTTGGGAATTACCAAGGCATGTTTGATCTGTTAGGCAAAGACGACGGTCTGTATCTGATTGGTCTTGGCGCTGGTCCCATTCCGCCGGGACCCGAACCCGGCTCCGGCGTCCCTGAACCGTCAACTTGGGCGCTGCTGATCCTCGGCGCCGCTGGACTGCTGTTCTGGCGAAAACGAAAGTAATAGAAAAATGTTGGCGAGCCGGGGTGCGTTATCCCCCGGAAAGCGACGACTTGTCGTCGCTTAATGAAAGACGGTAACGGAGCGACCAACGGGAGCGTAGTTACGCTTAATAGCGGGAGAACTCTCTCGCTTTTTTTATATCAAACGCTGCTATATATGGAGGAAACCATGACACGAAAAGCTCTGATTCTGTTGACGATTATTTTGTCGTTCCTGAGTTCTGCTCAGGCGGACTCGCCGGAAGAGAAAATCGCTCCAGAAAAGCCGGGCTGGGAACTCGTCTTTGAGGATACTTTCGATAACGTGACAGTTTTGAATCCGGAGAAATGGGTCGACGCCTATCGTCCGGGTCGAGCGGAATACTCTGCGCTCAAATCCGGCAAGCCGAGCGTCTTCGACGGGCAGAAAGCCAACTACGTCATCGAAAACGGAATTCTCAAACTCCGAGTCGACCGCGATCTTCCGAAACGCAAAGACGTTCAAACTCCATGTGTTTCCTCAATTCAAACGTCGCGATGGACGTACAATCCACAAACGGGAGAGTTCGGAACTCTCGATAAGTTTACAACGAAGTACGGACTGTTTGAAGTCCGCTGCCGGATGCCGAAAGGCAGCGGCTTGCACAGCGCATTCTGGCTTGTTCAAAAAGGCGCGTTTGAACAGGAGATTTCGCCGGACGGCAAGCGCGGCAAAATCGGCGACGGCGTTGTGGAAATCGACATTTTCGAGATGCTGGGCAGAAAAGTCGACGCGCGCATAAACGACTTCAACGTTCATTTCACAAAAAACGGTCATTACGAATACCGCTTCGACTTCGACTGCTCAAAGGAATTCCATACGTGGGGACTGAACTGGGAGGAAGGAAAGCTGACGTGGTATCTGGACGGCAAAGAAATTTATGTATACGAAGGACCCACCCCGCAGTGCGAAATGCTGATCCTTCTCGGGCTTTATCACAACTGCCGCTGGACAGGTCCGCTGGATCCGAATTTGGCGTACCCGCGAGATTTCGAGATCGACTGGATTCGAGTCTGGAAGAAGAAATGACAGACGTAGGCGATCCGGGGTGCGTAAGCTCCCGGACTTCTTCGTCCCGCACATACCCAGCGACGCAGTCGAAAAACTTACTGGATCGCGGACGTAAGTCCGCCATATAAAAAAACGAAAAACTTCGACCCTCGCGCGCGTTTCGTCAAAGTCAAATATTGTCCTTCGAAAAGACGTTATAGAATTTGAGTTGCGGACTTACGTCCGCGATCCAGAATGATTACTGGCTGCGAAAGAAGATTCTCAGCGGGTCTTTGGACAAAGCGACGCCAAGGCGTCGCACTCCGAAAAATTTTCTAATTTTTTCTCTCCTGCCCTGTACATTTCATATAGAATCTGGTAAAATGGAATGAGTTGTAGATATCATTCAATTGCTTTTTCGAAATCAGGAGACGTTTATGAATCTCATATTTCCGGAATCGTTTCCCCTTTTGGGCGCGACTCTTGCCGACGGCGCCGGCGGGCTGCCCGCTCCTTTGTGGTTTATTCAGTTTTTTAAGATCGTTGGGTTTACGCTGCACGTGCTGATGATGAACCTCTGGTTTGTCGGGCTTCCGGCGGCGCTGGCGATGTTTATCGTCGGCGGGACGAGCGGTCGGGCGTGGTCGCGCCGATTCTTCCAGCAGCTTCCGACGATTGTCGCCTTT
>JAFSMW010000027.1 GCA_017447745.1 Thermoguttaceae bacterium | reverse complement strand
TTTGTAGTTGGACGGGATATTGAGCAGCTGACGAAGGTTGGCTTCCGCCGCGCCGATGATTTCTTCAAACGGCTTTGAGCGGTGGCTCATTTCCATAACGGACATGCCGCTGTTGTTGTAGTTGAGCATTTCTTCCTGCGCCTTTTTCAGAGCGGGAAGCGGAAGCATAGCCGGACCAGCTGAAAAATTGTAAATTCTTTCCATGATAGGTAGGTAGGGGTTAAAGGGATTGAAATAAGGCTCATTTGGTAATTATGAACCTGTTGAGAGAAAGCTCCTAGCTCCTAGCCTCTAGCCGCTAGCTTTTGATAAAATTATTAAAAGCTAGTTGCTGAGAACTGCGAAAACCCAAGCTAATAGCTAGCAGCTAAAAGCTAACGGCTTATTCTCAAGTATGGTTGCCAGACGAATCGTCATGCGTCAGTCGTCTGACGGGTGAATTGGCTCTTGACCATCGAGAACGCACATGGCGTTTTCGGCGGCGCGCTGTTCTGCTTCTTTTTTGGACGTTCCCCAGGCGGAAGGGTAATAATATCCGCCGACTTTCACTGCGACCTTAAAGCATTTGGCGTGTTCCGGTCCCTGAACGTCCAACAAAGCGTAGACAGGCGTTTTTCCATGTTCTTTTTGGATGCGGCTTTGCAGCGTGGCTTTGTAATTTTCGCCTTCTTTGCCGTCGATGGCGTCTTCGACGTGGGAGATGAAAAATCTCTCGACGTAATCCTGCGCCGTTTCAAAGTCGCTGTCCAGATAAATCGCTCCGATAATCGCCTCTTGCAGGTTTGCCAGCAGAGACATCGGCATTCCCTGTCCTGTTTGGGTCATGCCGCGACCCAGATGCAGGAACCGTCCGATTCCCTGACTTTGGCTGACCAGAGCGCACGTCTGTCGACTGACTACTATAGATTTTATTTTCGTCATTTCGCCTTCCTGAAATTCAGGATATTCGCAAAACAGGTACGTGCAAATCGTCAGTCCTAAAACGGAATCTCCGAGGAACTCCAGACGCTCGTGGGATTTACTGCGGCTTATCGCTCCGGAGGAATGGGTAAGCGCTTCCTCTAAAAGACTTTTATCGTCAAACGTATATCCCAAAACGCGCTCGCAGGCGGCAATATCCGGGTCGTCGTACTCCTGATCCGACAGGAAATCGTCCGAATCGTCGTAGTCGTCAGAATATCGGTGGTGCGAGCGCGCCATGTTAAAATAGGGGGGATTTCTTGTGCTATTTACATAATGATTGCCAGCAGTTCTCGTTATTTCTCTGGAAAATGGAGCAAACCTGGCAATCTCCTATTTCGTATTTATAATAAATATATTATAAAGAAGATTAAAAATAGTAAAAGCCCCCCCACAAAAAGAAAAAGGGCGATTTATTACTCTTAACCCTCAATCAAACGATAATGAAAACCAGCAATACGATAATCACCGTTCTATTTGCGATTTTGGCTTTTGCGGTCTGCTTGCCCTGTATGTCCGATGACGACGTTGCAGCGGTAAACCAGGCGAAAGGTCTGTCCAGAGCGTTTCGGGCGGCGACAAAAAAAGCTTTGCCCGCCGTCGTTCAGATTAAAAATTCTAACAACATCGAAATGCCGGCAATCGGGTCAGGCGTTATTATCGAGCCGTCTGGAATTGTCTTGACCAACAATCACGTAACGGTAGATGAAACCGCTTTGTACGTTCAGTTGACTGACGGTCGCATTTACAAAGTCGTTCAGACGAGAACCGATCCCTATACGGACTTGGCGGTCTTGCAGATTAAGCCGGAAGAAAAACTGCCATCTGCGAAGCTGGGCGATTCTGACCTGATGGATATCGGCGACTGGGTGCTGGCAATCGGCGCGCCGTTTTCTCTGGATCAGTCCGTCAGCGCGGGGATTATCAGCGCCAAAGACCGTTCTATTGAAGAGATGCCGCGAACGACCATGATTCAAACGGACGCCGCAATCAACCCCGGCAACTCCGGCGGTCCGCTTATCAATCTCGACGGCGAGGTGATCGGGATTACGTCTGCAATCTATACAACCAAGGGAAGCTACGAAGGCGTCAGTTTTGCCGTTCCGTCCAATACCGCTCGCTGGGCAAGCGCCGAGCTTCTTCGATACGGGAAAGTACGTCGTTCGTATTTGGGCGTTGGAACTGCTCCTGTGCCGCCGCAGACAATTCGCGCCATGGGTATCCCTATCCGTCCGGCGGTGAGGATTTCCCGATTCTTACCCAACAGCCCGGCGGAAAAATCCGGATTGAAGCTTAACGACATCATTCTGGAATACAACGGTCAGCCTGTCAAGACGGCGGCGGACATTCAGCGTCTGGTTGAACAGACCCCGGCGGGAACGGTTGGGAAGATTATGATTTATCGAAAGGGAGGTCAGCCGTCGCCCTTGATGATGGTTCAGGTCAAAGTGGCGGCAATGCCAGACGATTTCCTCAAACAAGCCGCCGCTGAAGCGTTCCAATCTGAAGAGTTGGGCTTTTCTGCTATTGATCTGCATAACCAGTTAGCGGATCAGATTAAAGTTGCGCCTTATTCCGGGATTTATATAATGGACGTTAGCCCAAACTCTCCCGCTATGCGCGCTGGATTGAGAAAGGGCTTTGTCATTCAGGCGTGTAATGGCGTAAAAATCAGGTCAGTTAAAGAATTCATCTCATTATTAGAAAATGTTGACATCGAACGCGGCGTTATGCTGACGATTCTGGTCAACGGACGCGTTACCAGCGTTCTGTTGCAAATGTAACGCGAACTACCGTCAAAGCGAATTATATAATGGAAGACGGTAACGAAGCGAACGCAGAGAGCGAAGTTACGCTTGGTCGAGTGTCTTCGCCCGCTTCGTCTTTTCTTTTAAAAGATCAAATCGCCTTTTTCGGGTGATAATGAGAGAATTTCCCCGTTGCCGTCTTTCAGATCCGAACCAACGCTGTACAGGATAAAAGGACGCCAGACGGGAAATCTGTAATCGTCGAATTCATGACGATATTCCGGGTCTTTTTCTCGACCTTGTTTCATCTCGCGTTCCCAGTCCTCTTTTGATTGTTGATTGATCCGATACCCCAGCGTATCTTTTCCAGAGCAGGGGTCAAAGCGAATGTCGCCTTGCTGTTTTTCGTCCCAGTATTTTCCGACCAGTTGATCAAGCGACTCGGGATATTGACCTTCTTTTACCCGATAACGTTCTATTGCAATGGCGACCTGAACCATTTTCTGCGTTGCGGCAGACCTGTCTCGTGAAAGAAGACAATTATTGAAAGTAATAGCTGGTCTAAAAACGTTGTGAGCAGTTAAACAGGAGCGTCCGCGGATTGTCAGCTCGTCTGGAATTTGAATACCGTTATCAATGATAGTGAATGTATCCAATTTGTCAAACTTCTGTTTTCGCACAACTCTATCATTTTCAAAAATTGCATCCTCAACAGACATTCGGGCTTGGTATAGCTGTTCTCGAAAGATGTTCTCATCGACAAGCAGAAAATCGTATGGGATTAATTCGGTCATAACGTTCTCTGAATCATCGAGCCAAGCTCCCCAAACGTCGCTCAAAGACGCCCTGACAAAACTTCCGTTTTGAGCGCCGCCATTAAACTCAAAATGCTGAATAGTATCATAAAGAAATACGAATTCGCCGTCTATGATGGTTTTTAAATCGACAAGATAATTCTGCGCTGCCAGCTTATTCAAACGCTCCCATTGTTCGTCGGTCATCGACTCGCAAAAACCGGGCGTTCGTAAAGCTGTTTTTACAGAGTTCCATACATTTAAGGCTATAGCTTGATTAAGCAGTCCTGTTATAAGAGTGTTATAACCTTCTTCAATTCGTTTAGCATAACAAAGCAGCGTTTCCATGTCGTCCAGAGCCTGGTCAATATTTCCATCTCCCAAAGAACGACGAATACGCATATTAAACAAATACGTGACAATTTGTCTAATGTTGCCATAATACAATAGTTGAGTCATAATTGGCGATTTAAACTCAAATGAACATTGGAAAATTGGCGCGCGAATAGCCTTTGACCAAGCGTCCAGTTCTGCTGCATGGTCGTCCAGCCATTGGGAAGCGAGTGGATGCTGCGCCGACGTCCAGGCGGTACCGGAATACAACGTCTGTTCGTAAAATTCGTAGATAATTTTGGCTGTCGTTTCCTGAAAAACCGGATCGTCTGCGTTTTTATCCGGATCTAATTCGTCGTCTGTAAAATCAGGATTTTGTCGAATAAAATCCGCTTTATCAAAATTGAGCGTTTTGACGTCAATTTTATTTTCAGCAAGATATTCGTGGAAGTTTGGAATTTTGTCGTACTGAGGCTTGAGATTCGGATCAAGTTGCAGCTGTTCGCAGGCTGCTTTCCAGCTTTTGCTTTCGGGATTGTCGTCAATTATTTTCGCGCCGTACAGTTGACATAGATGTCGAAAGCCGTTCTCTTCCGGATTCTTAAATAATGGCCCATATTTCTGAAACAGAGCGCCGGCGTAATCGACTTTCCCGTCCGGGCGTCGCGGTTGAGTAATATAATGCGAGCGTTCTGTAATTGTTACAGGCGAAAGCGGGAATTGAGTGAAAACAACCAGTACTGTCGCGGCGTGGAGAAGCCAAAACCGCTTGTGTTTCCAGAACGGTCGAACGCGGTTGCTTTGCCGGGGATAGTTGTTCTCCTGAGCTTGTCCGGCGAGGGCAAACGCATAAATCGCGCCAGCAATCCAGCCGACAACGGGAATGAGAAAACAGGGAATTGCCCAGTACCCGGAATGGTTTCTGTCGTGAAATCGTCGGACCATTGCCGCGACGGTTGTCGGAATGAACTCGATTAACAAAACGAGCGAGGCGAAAAAGACGACGCTGCCCCAGAACGCGCTGTAGTATCGCGTTAAATTATACGCGATTGTATATAACAGAACGTACAACCCCGTCAGAACGAGGGAGAACCCCCAGAACGTCTTGCAGCTTGTCCGGCTGGAATAGTCGCCCCGCTGAGTCGTAAAACAACGCACTACTGAACTGATATAGTTTAACATGACCGAAACCCTCTCTGTAACGTTTAGGATAGAATAAGTAACATCTGATTATGTTACTATTATAATCTGTTTTTAATTTAAATGCAATAGGTGTACAAAGATTAATTTTTAGTGATGATTAGACGAGCCGGGGAGCGTAGAGCCGCCCGGAAAACCTCACGCGGAGACGCGGAGGATGTTCACGAAGTTTTAAAAACTATTCGTTCTTTGCGTCCTTTGCGGCTAATAATTTCTGTTGCGGACTTCGTCCGCGACCCGGAAACGTTTTTGGTTTCGTCTCAGTGCATGTACAGGACATAGAGGCTTCGGCGGGCGAAGACGCCCGCGAACCAGTGGGTCTGAGTTCTTGGCTGCAAAAATGATTTTTGGAGGCTTCCGCCGCAAGCGTTCTCCGATTATTAACTTTGCGGACTTTGCGAACTTTGCGTGAGGCTTCTTATGCGAGCTTCGCTCGCGATCCGAGGGCGGGGTTTGGCTGCGGCTGTCTCGCTAATTATTTTCTGTTAATCGCCTTGAGATGGTAAATCGCCTGCTCTGTCAGAATGCGGCCGCGGCGAGTTCTGACGATAAGTTCGCTGCGTAACAGGAACGGCTCGACTTCGTCAACCAGCGTGTCGGGCGAAACGTTCATCGTATGAGCGACCGCTTCCACCCCAACGGGGCCGCCGGCGAAAACGCGCTGAATTGTGTCGAGGTACTTTCTGTCCTGCGGGTCAAGACCGAGAATGTCGACGCCCTGCATTTCCAGAGCTTTATTGGCGACTTCTAAATTGATAAACCCATGAGCGCGGCTGACGGCGTAGTCTCGCACCCAGCGCAGACGGTTGTTGGCAATGCGCGGCGTGCCGCGAGATCGTCGGGCGATTTCCAGAGCCGCTTCGTCGTCCATGCCGACAGAGAGCTTTTGAGCGTTGCGGGTAATAATCGACGCCAGTTCTTCGTTTGTATAGAAATCCAAATGTTCGCGCATCTGGAATCTGTCACGCAGCGGGGCGGAAAGCAGACCGGCGCGCGTGGTCGCCCCGATAACCGTAAACGGCTTGAGCTGCATGTTGAGCGTTCTGGCGTTGACGCCTTCGCCCAGCGTCAGGTCGATGCGGAAATCCTCCATGGCGGGATAAAGAAACTCTTCAACCGCCTTTTGCATACGGTGAATTTCGTCGATAAACAAAACCGACCGCTCCGTCGCGTTGGTTAAATATGGAATGAGATCTTTAGGCGCCTTGAGCGTTGCGCCGGAAGCGATCTGGAAATCGACGCCCATTTCCGCTGGAATGCACATCGCGAACGTCGTCTTGCCCAATCCGGGAGGCCCGTCGAAAAGAATATGCCCCAGCGGTTCGCGACGTTTCAGAGCTGCGTCGACGGTGATCTTAATTCGCTCGAAGACGTCCCGTTGACCGATCATCTCGTCCATGCGTTTTGGACGCAATGCGGAATCTTCTTCTGCGTTGCGGCGCAATGCGGATTTGGAATCGGTAGCGTTTTCGTTCGTCAAATCGTCCTGATTGTTGGAATTGCGATCGTCAAACGAATCGTCGTCAGAACTATGTATAATTGCTTCTCTTGGCATGGGAACGTGGATGGGGAGTTGGGAGTAATTTTGAATGATAGAAGTATTATACCATATTGAGGCGCTTGCGTCAACTACGTTCGCTTCGCTTTAACCCACGGGTTAACACCCGTGGCTCGCCTTATCGCCCGTGGCTTGCCTAAGCGCCCGTGGCTCGCCTAAGCGTAACTACGCTCCCGTTGGTCGCTCCGTTACCGCCTTTCATCCACTTCCTGCTCCCAACGCTCTCTTACCTCTGCTGCTGATATATTTCCATCAGCAACGCCTGAACGTCTTTGAACTTCTTTTTGGATTCCAGAGCTTTGTCGATAAGTCGTCTGGCGTCGGATTCGGAATGACCCAGCGAAAGGAGCGCTTCGTAGGTTTCGCCGACAATGTCCGGGGCGATTTCGACGTCGCCTTTGTCTGTATCGCGAGCGATCATCAAAGCGAACTTCGGGACTTTGCGGCGCAGTTTGGCGATAATTCGTTCCGCAGAGGCGGGACCGATGCCCGGCAGCGCGGCAAGCGTTTTGGCGCTTTGCTCTTCGATAGCGGCGGCAATTTCCCGAACCGGTCTGACCATGGCGCGAAGAGCTTTCTTTACGCCGACGCCGTCGACGGAGCAGAACAGTTCAAAGAATTCCCGTTCTGCCGGAGAGAGAAACCCTACAATTCGAGGGGTTA
>JAFSMW010000026.1 GCA_017447745.1 Thermoguttaceae bacterium | reverse complement strand
TTTTCGTTCCGGCTTCCAGACGGAGTTCCGGATTGAGCGGGGCTTCGTAGGGATCGTCGATTCCGGTGAATCCCTTCAGTTCGCCAGCGCGGGCTTTTTTGTACAGACCTTTCGGGTCGCGGGCTTCGCAGACTTCCAGCGGAGCGTCAACGAAAATCTCGATGAAGTCGCCTTCCGGCAGAGAAGCGCGGACGTTGTCACGGTCGCGGCGGTACGGGCTGATAAACGCTGTGATGGCAACGATTCCAGCAGAGGCGAACAGAGAAGCGACGGCGCCGATGCGGCGGATGTTTTCTTCGCGGTCGATGGCGGAGAAACCCAGTCCAAAACGTTTGGCGAACTCTTCCGAATGCTTTTCCATAAGCATCTTCGGAGCGGCGTTGAGTCCGTGACGAACGTTGTCGCCGTCCAGGACGAAGCTGTGCGCTCCGCGCTGGAAAAGTTTGTAATCTACCAGGTTGGCGACGGTGCTTTTTCCGCACGCGCTCAAGCCGGTAAACCAGACAACGCAGCCTTTGTTGTTATTTTTTTCTTCGCGCTGTTCGCGTGAAACGACGTGTTCATGCCAATATACTTCTACGTTTGACATTTTGATTATTAGGGGTTAAAGGAATAAAAAAAGCGAGTTGAGAGTTAGAAATGAGGAGTGAGGAGTGAGGAGTTGAATTCGCCTCCGGCGAATTACTATTGCCTACTGCCTCTTGCCTATTGCCTCTCATTCCGGCTGAATGATTTCCAGAATTTTCATTTCGATAATACCAGCAGGGGCGTCGATTTGGGCGACGTCTCCGACTTTCTTCCCGAGCAGTCCCTGAGCCAAGGGACTGGAAACGAGGATCTTGTTTTCGTCGAAGTCTTCTTCTCCAGAACCAACAATCGTGTAGGTAACTTCTTCTTCAAAGTATTCGTCGTAAACGCGAACTTTCGAGCCAAAAACGACCTCGTCCGAGGGAAGCTCGCTCTTGTCAATGATCTTTGCACAGGATAACTTGTAACGCAGCTGACCCATTTTGGCTTCTAAAAGCCCTTGACTTTCGCGCGCGCCATGGTATTCGGCGTTTTCGCTCAAGTCGCCTTCTTCTCTGGCTGCTGCAATTCTTTGAACGATTGCAGGCATTTCAACTTTTTCCATGTATTCCAGCTCAGCGCGGAGTTTGTCGTAACCCTGTTGAGTCATGGGGAATTCTTCCATTATAACGCCTCTGTATTAGTTTTATAATATTGTTGATATTTAACAGGAACAGATAAGAAGGCATTAGGCAATAGGCAGTAGTGAGAAACGCGAAGCGTAATTCCGTTCGCTTCGCTCACTTCATTACCGCCTTTCAAACCTCCTAACTTCCAAGCTAATGAGTTCCTTGATTTGCTATTTCTGTTTGTCGTCTCAGCTTGCCTGGCAGTTTTCAACCAATGCGCCGTCTTCCCAGAAGAACGCAATTTTGAATCCCGGACCAACTTCGATCGGTTCCAGAACCATTTCTTTGCCAGCAACAGCAGCTTCCAAGTCGTCAACCATGTAGGCAATGTGCGTTGTTGTTGCAATGGCAGTTTTCAACAACGGGCTGGTTTCCGGGAAGAACAGCCATTCGATATTGTGTTCGTTGGCTGCCGGGTCTGAACAGTAGCAGTCCAAAATTGGATTGTAGTTCAGACCGGGGAGGTTCTTGTCGTGAGTTACGCAACCGACATGAAGGAATTTTCGGGACATGGTTCTATCTCCTTGTTTTAATATGTGTCTATCAATTGTTTGAACCTTCAAACTTTATATATATTATACATCATTCCCTCAAAATTGTAAAGAGGGGAGCTAAACAATAATACTTCAAGAGCGCTTACAAATTTTATAACTGCGAAAATAGCCAAAATAGAAATTGATCTGCGTCCGTTCAGGATATCTGCATCAAAGCATTTATCCGTTTTGCCAAATTCTCCATTTTACTATTTTTACTATTCCTAGAAAAAAAACGGTTTGAGGAAGTGAAGGAGTTGTTCCTCAAACCGCCAAACGAATTCCGTTCGTTTATGAGCGCTTACGCTGCTTTGTCTTTATGAAGAACAAAGCAATTATCATTCGTCGTCTTCCGGATCGTGGTGCTTAATCAGATCCCAGTATTTATCCGGATCGAAATTGGGACTGTTGTCGAGGTCGTGGCAGTCGCCGCACATCTTTTCTTTGGCGTATTTCAAGTCAATGTGCATCTTTGCCCGTTGAGCGTTTTGATTTTCAACGTTGCTTGAAGATTCCGCCGCGATGTGGGCTTCTCCCGAACCGTGGCACGCTTCGCAGGAAACGTTTTTCAGATGATCGTCCTGTCCGGGTTTAATATATCCTTTTTGATACGGGAAGTACAGATGTCGATGCCATCCGACTACGTGACAGCAAACGCATTCCGGGTCGAAATCGCGCGCAGGCTTGGCGTCTTCAAGCGATTTGAAGGCGTGGGCGTGTTTGGATTTCTTCCAGACGTCGTACTGGTATTCGTGACACGTCTGGCATTTCTTCGGACCGACGTTGGCTCCTCGAGCAGGGTCGATTTGAGGCACCGGACGAACCCCCAGCCCTTCCAGCCACAGTTCCTTGAGCTGATCCTGATAGGACTGCATCATTTGTCGGACGGCGTCTGATTGTTCAAACCGGGAATCGTGCGGGACACGCTGATATTTCAAAACGCCCTTCTCAAAGAATCCCAGAACAATGGAACACATGCCCTTCTCTCCGACAGTGATAATATACTGTCCACTGGGCAGAATGACGGGTTTGGACGGCGGCTCCGGGTTCCCGCCGGCTGTTACGATAACCTGGAAGTCCGGATAATCTTTGGCAATATTGAGAGCCTCATCGACCGTGCCGTGCGAAAGCAAAATGCGAATATCGCTTTTCTCTTTGAGAATCGGCATGACCTTGTTAAGGGACTCTTTTGTTTGGGACAGGAGTATTTCGTCGTTTTGGTTGGAACTCTGCGCTGACTTGCACAGAACGGACGTTACCCCAAATTTCAAACCGTTGACAGGAAGGATTTTATATGTCAAGGGCATTCCCGCATTGCGTTCAAAGACGCTCACATTGGCGGATACAAACATGCCAGGCGTACCGTCTGCATTGACAATTTCCGACAAAAGATCTGCCGCCGGGAATCCAAGTTCCGCTTTACCTAGCGCGATGGCGTCGTATCCCATTGCGCGCATGGCAGACGCTGTCGTATGGAACTTCAGTTCCGCCTGTTTGCCGAAGCTGTTGCACATTCCGCCAACGTCCAGAGCGATAACAGGCCAGCCTTTGTCGCGAAGCCCTTTAATAAAACTGTATCGACGAGACAAGCCGCCTTTCATTCTGTCCAGACCAGCGCAGCCGCACGGCTCCAAATAACCGTTCTGCTGACCGGTAATAACCAACGCGACTCTCGGAACGCCCCAGCCGACAAAAATCGGACCGTTTTCTTTAATCGGATCAAATGGCGGTTTGACGATTTCATTTGGCTGACTTACATCCGCTTGGGGAGCCGTCGCAACGTTATTGGATTGATCGCTTTGCTTTTGAGGAATATCTTCAAGGAGCGGATTGTTTGACTGTGCCGCTGAAACGTCAGACGCAGCGCCCGAGGGGAGCGTCCCCGGCTCGGAAGCGTTCGCAGTGGTTTTCTTTGGCGGCGGCGGAATAACGCGCGATTCCGTTGTATCTTTGGGTTCAACCAGATTCAGATCAAGAGAATCGTCCAGCTTTTGCATCTCTGTTTGAACCAGTTTTGCAGCTTCTTTTTTAAGAGAGTTCGCATCTGTTCCAGAACCGTTTTTAGATTCCCATTTCGGCTCATTCACGGTATCTGTATTAGCAGTCTTTGGCGTATCCGCAACCGGAATTGTATCAGCTTTTGGGGCAATTTCCGTTTTAGCTGGCTGATCTGGCAACGTTTGAGGCACAGACGGCGCTGCTTGTACAACCGGTTGTGCAGGCGTTATTTGAGTCGGTTTCGGTCCGATGGTTTCCGGCTGAACGGTTTGCGGTTTTTCAGCTTGCGGTTGCGATGCCGGATTTGTCAAAGCATTTGCAGAATCCGGTAATTCCGCCAATCCCATGTCTTCAGTCTGAATAGAATCAGACACAACAGGAGGTTTCGACTCAACGTCTTCCAGAACTGGATTTTCCAGTTTCGGAACGGAGGGCGACGCGGATTCCGGCAACGCCGGAGTTTCCGCTTCAGGAGCAGCGGGTTGCGTCAGTTCAGGCAACGCCGGAGTTTCCGCTTCAGGAGCAACGGGCTGGGTCAGTTCTGGCAACGCCGGAGTTTCCGATTCAGGAGCAGCAGGCTGGGTCAGTTCTGGCAACGCCGGAGTTTCCGATTCAGGAGCAGCAGGCTGGGTCAGTTCTGGCAACGCCGGAGTTTCCGATTCAGGAGCAGCAGGCTGCGTCAGTTCCGGCAACGCCGGAGTTTCCGCTTCAGGAGCAGCGGGTTGCGTCAGTTCTGGCAACGCCGGAGTATCCGATTCAGGAACAGCAGGCTGGGTCAGTTCCGGCAACGCCGGAGTTTCCGCTTCAGGAGCAGCTGGCTGGGTCAGTTCTGGCAACGCCGGCTCTTCTACTTCGGGAGCAGCGGGCGGCGTCAGTTCTGGCAACTCCGGAGTATCCGATTCAGGAGCAGCAGGCTGGGTCAGTTCCGGCAACGCCGGAGTTTCCGCTTCAGGAGCAGCTGGCTGGGTCAGTTCTGGCAACGCTGGCTCTTCTACTTCGGGAGCAGCGGGCGGCGTCAGTTCTGGCAACGCCGGCTCTTCTACTTCGGGAGCAGCGGGCGGCGTCAGTTCTGGCAACGCCGACTCTTCAAGTTCTGTGGCAGAAGGGATTTCCAGCGCATCCAAATCGGGTTCCGCTTCTTTATTTTGATCTTTTACTTCCGGAATTGACAAATTGTCATTCGACTTCTCGTTGTCTTTACGATCAACAACCGCTTCGGCAGAGTTTTCATCTGACAATGCGGGAGACGCTGCGTTATTCGCTTCGGTTGTTGACTTGATAGTCTGTTTTGCTGACGAATTATCAGATTCATTGCATCCGGTTAGAATGCTCAAGAGAACCGTCAGGATCATTACAGTTACGCAGAAAAACGTAAATTGTTTCATGGCAATTTCTGCGAGAACGACTCGCGCAATAAGTTAAACGGAAAATAAATACAGCAACCTGTCCAGACGGATCGTCCATCTGAATTGCGGCGTTCCGACTCAACGCCGCAAATAATTAACATGGCAGGAATTGTCCAAATTTATTTCTGCTTATTTGTAACCGCAAATCGAATATTAATCAAGATTGATTTTTCATCTTCAGACGAAGTTTTTAGAATAATCGTCCCCATTTTTCCTGGAACATTCCCCCAATAATCGCAAATTGGGGCGTCTGCGGGGATTGTAAGATGAATCTTCGTTTGTACAACGCCGGATTCCAGGTAAACAGGTTTATCTAGTTTAACCTGGAGCCAATCAGGAAAAACAGATTCAATTTCCAGATTAATATGCGGTGGAACTTCTCCCGGCTTGAGATTTTCCTTCGCTTCCGTTTTAACAGAGCGATCCATAACCCATAAAACTTTTTCTCCAACTTTTCCGCTATCCAGAATACCCAGAATCCAGGTTTGGAAATCTTTGTTCCAGCCAGGACCCGCCAATGAAATGTGCCCGACAACGGTTCCGTAAATCGGGATTTTGATTTCCGGTTGAAGAGGGCTGTTGGTTTTTAATACAAGCGTTTCACTAATGGATCCCATCGGCAAATTTCCCTTGGCGTTTAACGTAAGGTTGAACCCGCCAGTTGCGTCTGGTTCTCTGGTATACTCTTCTTCTGTCAGAGGAACAATCTGCAAATCAAAACTGTTTTTTGATTCCGGATTGAGAAATTCGTATCCGGTAATTTCCAACGGGGGATTTTTATAACAGACAACCTGCGTCTGACTTTGTGAAGGAAGCCCCTTTGTAATGTTCGGGAAATTCAGCTCTGACGGTACAGCGCGAGCGTCAGCGACGATTTTACCCCGCACTTCCAGCTCAACCGTCATCATTTCCAGATCGTTGGTTTGAATCAGAACTTTTTGCGTATAATCGCCAATAAAATCGGCTGTTTTCCAGGTTACGTCAATAACCGTCGAATCTCCGGGTTTAACAACGTCTTTTCCCAGATTTGCCGCCGTACACTTGCAGCTGGTTTCTTCAACTGAAACAGTAAGGTCCGCCTTTCCCACATTCTTGATTACAAATTGATGCTCGCCAACTTCTCCGTTTTGCAAAACGCCGAAATTGTACAGCGGATCAACTTTGAGAATCGGTCGCATGGAAGAAGTTGCAGGCGTAATAAAGTCATTCAACGCCTGTTCGTTATATGGCGGATGAGTAATACGATATCGAGCAATTAACCAACCAACAAAAATAGCGGCAATAATGGATACAAGAATAATTATAAGAGTTTTTTTCATGGATAAAATTAGCCTCAACCGATAACTTCATCGAAACAATTGATAGCGGCAAGGATTAAGCAGCGAGTGAAAAATGAAATGTATAACTCCCGTAACTCATAAAGAGCGTCGATTCAGTAAAAAGTTCAAAATCGTCTTCTTAATTGCGACCTGTTCTTTCGACAGCTTCCGCCATAACGTCCCGGAATTCATTGGGTTCAAGATCCGCCAGACGTTTACCCCTTCTCTCAAGCTGTTCATTTACACGAACGGCTGTTTCCTGCATGATTTCGTGGGTCTGTTGGCTGCCTCCTACAAGAAGATAGTTTTCCCCTTTCGTCAGACGGGTTTCTTCATCCTGACTATCCAATCCAATCCCCAGCAGAGCTGCGTCTTTAGATTTTTTCGGATCTGATTGTTTCTTTTTCGGTAATTTCATGTATGAAATGAAGCGGTCTGAACGCCGCAAATTAAATTTGAGTGAATTCCGCGCCGCCTGAAACGACCCATCTGACCGTATTACATGTGTTATTTCATTGAATTTTTAAACATGGCTTCAAGCGTTTTGGACGCCGCCTCGCGACTGTCTGCCGCATGATTGGGGCTTTCGTTCTTTTTCTGCTGTTCCGCTGGTTCCTGTTGTGTGTTCCAGTTAACAACGGTCGTCAGCGTTTTTTGGAACTCTTCCCCGGCTTCTTCGCCGTCTTCGCCGAACAGTGAAGACAAATCGATTTCGCCATCGTCGTCGTTCGAAGTACTTTGTTCTGCGTTCGCAACGCGACTGACAGCTTCTCGAACGGAAGCCACTCTTGGATTTTTCGCTCCGTGCATTTCCGCAGAGATTTGAACGGTCGTTTCCAACGGACCAACGCGCAACGTCTGACCGTTTCTCAGCTCGACTTCTTCAGTAATCTTTTTTCCGTCAACAAATGTGCCGTTTGTGCTGCCGAGATCTTTAACTGTAACCGCCCCGTCCTGGACGTTGATTTGGGCATGACGTCGACTAAGAGCTTTGCTCTCAATACGGAGATTGCATTCCGGCAACCGTCCAATTATGAACTGCGGTTTATTAACGACGATAACGGCGCCTTCGTTTTTGCCCCCATGTACTATCAATTTTACGATCATGTCATGTTCCTTTTTAGTATGAGTAAAAATTTCCCCCAACGTCTTTCTGTTTCCGGAACCGACTTGGTCATGAATTATTACGCTTTGACAACAAGCCGGGTTCGACACTTCAAGCCCTTTATATCATGATTATATCAGATTTAAAACAATTAGTAAAGAGGTTCTAAAAAAATTTGTAAAAAAAATTAAAAATGGTTAAATAAATATAGTTTTTAATAATAATTTTAATAGAAACGAACATTCGCGCGTTCAATTCTCAATCAATTGATTTGACCCTTTTTATCCATTAATCTGTCGATTTTTGCTTCCAGCTTGTCGATTTTCAGTTCCAGTTCTTTGACATGCGCCATTAATTCGTCGTTGTTGTCGCTTGCCATAGCGTCTATGATAATCGAGTTGATAAATGACATGCCAATAATTCCGCCCAGAAACAAGAGAACGGAAAAAAACAGTTTAACGATTGTTTGGTACCATTCTGGCTGATTCCTTGCAACTGCGTTAGGAATTTCATACCAGCCTTCGACTGTAAAAAGACGAAAAATAGAATAGAACGACGTCAGCGGATCTTTAAAATACCCTGGAGCTACAGAACCAAACAGGTTACAGGCAATAATTGACCATATAAACGCGGTAATCAAGAATGCCAAAATAATAACGGACGTCGAGGTTATAGCGCGCCGACACCCGTTCATTATCGAATCGATATTGGGAATAAATCGTAACACCCGAAAGAACCGGAACCCTCTAAAGATTCGCAGCGTAAAAATGGCATTGAGCGTCGATTCTCCCGTTGGAATAAACGATTGCAAACAGGCGCCCAGCGCTATCATGGTTACCCCGAAATCAAACCAGTTCCAAGAATCTGACCAGTACCCTTTCCAGGTCAGTCCAATTATCTTGACAACAATCTCGATACAAAATATTATTAAAATTGTTGTGTCCAGCCATTGCAAAACGGGATCGCCTGGATAATAGCATTGTAAAACCATCACCACGGCGTTGAGAAGAATCAACGACAGGATGAAGTAATCCAGACGTTTGCGAAATATTTCGCTTTTGAAAAAATCTCGAAGTTTTGAAATCATGGGAAATAGACAGTGGGCAAGAGTCCATAGAAAACAAGAGGCAGGAGACAAAAAAGCAGTAAGGCGCAAGCGCCTCAAAAAGCTATTGCCTACTGCCTATTGCCTACTGCCTCAATCGCTATTTCTTAAACTCAATCAGCGACGGACGATAGTCTTCTGGGGCCTTGAATCCGAGCAGATTCAAAACGGTCGCAGCAACGTTGGACAATCCCGGGCGATTGACCGTGTCAGTCGCAGCGGCGGACATGACGTATTCTCCGTTGTAGTTGGGATCGTAAATGCAGAACGGAACCGGGTTGAGCGTGTGCGCCGTCTTGGGCGACCGAACGCCGTTCTTTTCCGTCCACATGATGTCGCAGTTGCCATGGTCGGCGGTTACGATGGCAATGCCGTTGAGCTTTCTGACGACTTCCAGCATCCGTCCGACGCATTCGTCAACCGTTTCGACAGCGATAACGGCGGCTTCCATGTTGCCGGTGTGACCAACCATGTCGCCGTTAGCCAGATTCAGACGCCCGAACCTGTACTGTCCGGAATTGAGAGCGTCGATAACCCAATCGGTAATTTCAACGGCTTTCATCTTCGGAGCCTTGTCGAATTCAATCTTATCCGACGGGATTTCGAAGTACGTTTCCATCGCTTCGTTGATGTATCCGGACTTGTTTCCGTTCCAGAAATAAGTAACGTGCCCGAACTTCTGGGTTTCGGAAATGGCGAACATACGAACGCCTTCGTCACACAGATACTCGCAGAACGTGCGGTCGATCTGCGGCGGGTTGACCAAGTAATGCTTCGGAATCTTGAGGTCGCCGTCGTATTCCATGATGCCGGAATAGTAGACTTCCGGAACGCGAATGCGGTCGAACTTGTCGAACTCCGCTCCGCCGTCAAACGCCATCGAGATTTCAATAGCGCGGTCGCCGCGGAAGTTGAAAAAGACGACCGAATCGCCGTTTTCAATCGTTCCAACCGGTTTGCCGTTTTCGGTAATCACGAACGCTTTGAGATACTGATCTGTCGCCTCGGCGTCTTCGTCGTACATTGTCTGAACGGCTTCGGCAGCGGAATTGAACGCGCGTCCTTCGCCCAAAACGTGAGCTTTCCAGCCGCGTTCGACAATCGACCAGTCCGCCTGATAGCGGTCCATGGTGGTAACCATTCGACCGCCGCCGGACGCGATGCGGAAATCGGCGGAATACTTCTCGTTGATTTCAGCCAGAACCTTTTCGGTCTTTTCGATATAAACCAGAGCCGACTTGGCGGGAACGTCGCGACCGTCGAGAAGAATATGAACCCGGCAACGTTTGACGCCTTCTTCCGCCGCTCGTTTGAGCATCGGATAGAGCTGAGAGATGTTGGAGTGAACGTTTCCGTCTGAATGCAGCCCGATGAAGTGCATCGTATGCCCGTCTTTGGCGGCTGCGACGGCTTTCTTCCAGACTTCGCCGTCGAACATGGACGCAGTTTCAATCGCCTTGTTGACCAGCTTCGCGCCCTGATCGAAAACGCGACCGGCGCCCAGAGCGTTGTGTCCGATTTCCGAGTTGCCCATGTCGTCGTCAGAGGGAAGTCCAACCGCCTGACCATGCGCCTGAAGCTGGCAGTACAGCTTCGCGCCAAAGAGCTTGTCCAGCGTAGGAGTCTTGGCGACGTAGACGGCGTTCGACCCGTCCTGCTTGCCGATTCCGACTCCGTCCATGACGATTAACAACAGCGGACCAGGACGTCCCGCAAACGTATCCGACGACAATTTTTCCAGTTGCAGCATAGTAGTAATATGTGGTTAGTGGTTAGTGGGGAATAGGCGCGAAGCGCATCCGCTAGAACTGCGTAGCAGTTCAATATTTGTAGCTGTGGGTTTCAACCCACGGAGCAAGTGGTCAGTGAGAGGAGCGCTTTGCGTCCTTACAACTAAAAACTAACCACTTACAACTATATATTATACCCAAACAATAAATTTTGACAATAGGAGGGGAGGAAGGCAGTAGGCAGTAGGCAATAGGCAATAGGGATATCTTTGCTACTGCCTACGTGAGTTAAAACCCACGGCTAATATTATTGAACCGCTACGCTGTTCTAGCAGAAGAACTACGCGCTACGGTCTTTTACTACTGCCTACTGCCTATTGCCTTCTCTTGTCTACTCCCTCTATCTTATTTTTTCTATAAAATCGGAATTATCCTCAAGATCGGCTATTCCGCAGTCGATAGAAATAATAAGTGTAAAGGTTGATTACACGTCATTGCGTAATTAATCAATAATTAATTGGAGAAAGTCCATGCGACCATACAATACCTATCGTAATCCCGAACTCAGCCAGCCGGTTTCATCGGTAGAAAATACGCTCGCGGAAAAGACGCCAAATGCAAACGCTCCGTATGATATTTTGCGTTCTCTATCCGAATCCATTAGCGTAGATTGCGGATCTTTTGAGATTTCATCGTCGACAGATTACTATCAGACCCCGTCCGTTCCCTCTCACGTTGCGTTTGTTGACTCAAACGGCGCTGAATTTCAGACTCCTGTTGAAAGCGTTTCTCCAACGTCTGTCAACAGAGAACCGGCAATCAGAGAATCGTCTAATACGGCGCAAAATACCAATATGTCGTCTGTAAATGCTGTGGCTGACATGGATGACGACAATTACGACTGCATGAACGATCCCAATTATCGCGCTCAATCCCAAAAAGAAGTTAGCTCTCCGTCTTTTGACGAACTCATGGCGCGAACGGCGGAAAGCATTGCAAAAATGCGTCAGGAAACCAACAGGGTCGGTTCCCAAGTGGAATCAGGCAGAACCGATAACAGCTTGTCCTCTCGCCCGCGCAGTTCAGCGCACGCGAATTCCGAAATCAGAACGCAAAACCAGACGGCAAGAACTGAAAATCAGGAACTCCCGCAGAGAAACGATAACGAAAACAATGCGCCTCGTTCGGAAGCGCAACCGGTCGTCTCTGTCGATACGTCGAAAAAAAGCTTCTTCTCAAAATTTAGCTGGAGCAATATGAAAAAAAAGCTCTTTAGCAAAGAAACATTCAAGCTGGTTTTTCTCAGCGTTGCGATTAGCGTTTTGATTGTATCAGCTGTAATCTATAAAAATTCCCCGCGTAACAACGGTTTGCCGGAATCGGAAGACGTCGTTATAAATCAAACGGCAGACGCTATTCCCAACGCTCCCGTTCAGAACGCAAAGAATTCGGGAATGGTCGCCAATTACCAGTTTCCAGCTCCCAGCTCTGGGAACGACGACGCATCCGTTATACCCAGTCCGAAAGCTCTGACTGATCAAATACGAAGCGATTATCAATCACCATCTTTCGACCCGGAACCAATGGAATTTGAATACAGTCAGAATGATCCTGAAACGAATTCCAACTCAGAAGATTCCGGACGTCAGCTGGCTTCGCCTCACAGCGTAAACAACGTAAACCACGTTGTCAATTCCGTTCCGGAATATCCTGCTGGTCCACAGTACGCAGACGTCGCTCCCGCTTTCGGCTCCCAGTACATTCCAGACGAATACGCCTCTCCCGTTTTAGAAGACGATTCCGTAAGCGGATACTCCGAGACGGGGTACAATTCTAATTTTATGCGTTAGAGAACGCGAACGTTTTTGAGTGAGGAGTGAGGCGGCGAGGCGCCGCTCCCAAACCGCGCTCCCGCGCGGTTGCCAAAAACCGCTCCCGATGGTCGCTTTGAGGAGTTTCTTCAACTCCTCACTCCTCACTCCTAACTTCTTAAAGCGATTCCTTTTTCTTTCAAGAAGTCCAGCCAGGCGGCGCGGAACTGTTCGATTTCTTCTCCGGTAAGAGTGTGGTCTGCCGCTCCGATTTGCGTTCTGAACGTGTATGACCCCATGCCGGGTTCCATGCCCTTGCCCTTATAGCAGCCAATAAAGCTACGGGAAACGAGCAACGGGTGCGTGAACTCGGAAAGAATCTTGTCCAACTTGCCGAATCCGGCGTCAACCGGCCAGACGAGGGAGAAGTCCGCCCAGGAGCCGGGGAAGACCGGAATCGGCTGACATTCCATTGACGGGAACACGTCCGCGTCGACGTCGTCGAGGCAGATTTCAAACCAGACGACTTGTCCGCCCTCGGAAACGACCGTCTTGAGCAGGTCGCCTTCGATGTATCCCAGCGAGCCGACGATTTTGCCGTCGATCTTAATCGCGATCCAGGCGCCGGGCTGCTGCCATGGGAACGACGCTTTGTCTTGAATCTCAAACTCGGCGGGTTTGTCGAACCAGATTTTACCGAGGTCTTCAACCGCGCCTTTGACGCTTCTGTACAGTTCTTCCAACGACCCTGCCGCGGCTGTCTGATAGACGACGCCTGCCAAATTGATCTTTTCCAAGCAGGATTTCGGTCCGTTGTCGAAGAAAATGTGACCAATTTCAAACAGCTTGAACGCGTCGCGGAACTGGCGGTTCTTTTCAACCAGCGCGAACAGGTTCGGCATGAGCGTTGTGCGGAGGAATCGGTGTTCCGTTGACGACGGGTTGGCGAACTCCATCGGCTTGAGAGCCGGGTCTGTTACGCCGTGATTTTCCAGCTTGAGCGCTTCAATCCACTTCTCGTTGAACCAGCAGTAGTTGTGAACTTCTGTATAGCCGTACCCAACCGCCAGCAAACGGCGCGCTTTGTGTTCCGTTCTCAGCGGAGCGTCGACGTACAAGGCGTGAGTCGGAACGCACGGCATGACGGGTTCCATGTTGTCGTAACCGAAAACGCGGAGGACTTCTTCAACGATGTCTTCCTGAATGGAGATGTCTTTTCGGGCGCGGAACGGCGGAATGCCCACCAGCAGCTGAGGCTGGGCGGTATCCGTATTTTTGAACTCCGCGGTAAATCCGAGCGATTCGAGAATCTGGCTGATTTTTTCGTGCGGCAACTCAATTCCCGCCAAGGCGTTGAAGCGTCCGACCGGCATTTCGATGTAACGGAACTGGTCGTCCAGAGAACCGTCCATGGACCATCGGGTTGTAACAACGATGTCCGCGCCGGCGTTTTGTAACAGACAGAGAATTCGACCAGCGGCAACCTTGACGTTCATGGGCGGCTGCGATTTTTCGTATCGCTGAGCGGCGTCTGAACGCAGATCAAGGCGAACGGACGTCCGGCGAATTCGAGCCGCTTTGAAGTTCGCGCATTCCAGCAGCATGCGTTTGGTCGTCGGCTTGATTTCCGATTCCAAACCGCCCATCACGCCCGCCAGAGCAACCGGCTTGTCCTCGTTCCAGATGAGCAGGTCGTCCGGCAGAATCTTGCGGGTCTGCCCGTCCAAGGTGGTGAATTCCCGATCCACTTTGGCAGTGTCGATTCTCACCGCGTTGAGGCAATCGCCGTCAAAGGCGTGAGTCGGCTGACCGAGGTCGAACATGCAGTAGTTGGTAACGTCGACCAGAAGCCCCATCGTTCGCTGACCGATAGCGTGCAGACGTCGCTGCATAATCAACGGCGTAACGGGAATATTGGGAGCTTCAAACCCGATGCATCCGTAGCACGGGCAGTTTTCCAAATCGTCAATTTTAACCGGGAATTCCGGGAGACTGTCGTACTGCGACAGGTCAACCTGCGGCAGCGCTTTAAGCGGACGCCCAAACACGGCAGAGAACTCGCGCGCAAAGCCGTAATGCCCCCACAAGTCCGGACGGTGCGTCAGGGACTTGTTGTCAATTTCGATCAGTGTATCGGTTTCCGGAATGTAGTCGATCAGAGCCGCGCCGTTGGGAACGCTCTGCGGGATTTCCAAAACGCCTTCGTGCCATTTCGACATGCCCAGTTCTTTGGCGGAACAGCAAACGCCCTGAGACGGATACCCGGCAACGGTCGCTTCTTTAATAACGCCGCCGTTGATGGTCGTTCCGACGGGGGCGAAGGCGACTTTCATGCCTAAGACGCAGTTCGGCGCGCCGCAGACCGAGTTGAACTTCTGACTGCCGCAGTCAACGACGATTTTGGTCAGCTTGTGTTCCGGCTCGTCTTTGACGACTTGAGCTTCAACAATCTGCCCAACCAAAACGCCTTTGACAAATCGTTGGAGCGTTTCCACGCCTTCGACTTCAGCCGTAGCCAACGTCAGGCGAGAAGCAACCGTATTGATATCCAGACCTGAAAGGTCAACGTAGTCCGAAATCCAGTCTAATGAAATGAACATGGCGGAGGGGGTAATGATTAAAAATGGTAATAAATGGATTGAAAGGCGGTAATGGAGCGACCAACGGGAGCGTAATTACGCTTTCGCCGTAAGGCGAACTAACCGCACGGCAACTAACCGTCGTTTTTAAATTTATATTATTATAGACTCTTTTCAGAAAACGTCAAGGAAGACATATTATACCCCTCTTTTCTCGGGTGCGCTCAAAATTGGGGGGTGCCAGAAAGAAATGGTTGAGTCCGGCTCGCGGCAGTCCCTGCCGCACAAATACCCTTTGTCCCGTTGATAAACTGCGACGAAACCGAAGACGCTTCTGGATCGCGGACGTAAGTCCGCAAAAGGAAAATTCGCTTTGGCGGGCGACACGCCAGCGAACCGGGCTGAACAGGGTTTTTCTTTTACACCGCAAGTAGCCCGAGGACGGGCTACATCCAGAGGAGATTTTCGCCTTCGTCAATTTGGCATGCACACTATGCGGCGATTTCTGTTTGCGGCAGAGACTGCCGCGAGCCGGCTGGTCGCAGCAGGCTTCCACGTTCCAGCAATTTTCATCGCTCCTGACAGAGATGCACTACCTCAACTCGACAATTTTACCTATTTTCGCAACCCAAAATCTATCGCACCCCTTTTCTCAAAACGGCATCGCAATGACTACCAGCGTCAGGGCTATCGCCAAGGCGTTGAGGGCTTTTCGGGACTTTTGCGATAATAATTGCAGATGAATGCAGATCAACCCGACAATGGAATAGAAAAAACTGAATCCGAATCGATGTAGCAAATATACAACGTTAATAATACCTCCGCCCGCGGGAATGTCAGCAAACAAACGAGCTCCAAAGATTACTATTATCAAAAATATCAACTCTAGAACCGTAACCGCGATGAGAACGGTTGAAAGCGGCTCTCCTTTTCGCTTGGAATCGGACGAAGAAAAGTCTGACGGCATACAGATTTGATGAAGAAATATCAAAAGCGCCAATACAAGTATAACGTCGAAAATCACATTTATTATCGTAGTACAATAAAAGGAGATTGTCTCGCCATTAGCGTTCAAAAACTGGTTCAACACCCCGCTTATCCCCATAAAAATGGGGTCTGGCATAATCCATTCAACGCCAAAAAACAGCAATGCCAAATAAACAAGAATTAAAACGTTTTTACGATTTTCGACCTTCTCATTTTTTCTTAACGATACTACAAACAAATCGGACTGGGCAAGAGCCTTTTCCATATCGTTGACGCGGTTTTTCCATAATCCTGTAACCATTAAGCAGGCAAGAAGCCAACCCGCCATGAATTTCAAAGCGAGTACAGGAACATAACCGATGGAATAAATAGCGTATTTATCGGCGTCTAAGAGAAAAGCGCCAATCAGGAACGCGGTCAACGCTATAAAAACCAGACCGACCGCCAGAATCGAATTATAAAAAGTTCGTTTCAAACTTTCGTCAGAAGGAAATCCGTACTGATACAACTCGTTTCTTTGACCGCCGACGGCTCGCCAGACGACGGAGAATTTCTGAATCGCTCGATGCGAATAACGGCCTAAAACGCAAACGCCCAAAATTGCCAGCAAAGGCGGAGTCAAAACGAATAATAAGTACATCGGCTCCATCAATAACTCGAAAGAAAAACCGGGAGCCTCCATCAGAGAGTTTTGAGTTTGAAAACCGAAGAATAAACAGAACACAAGAACTATTATAATTGCACCTGTTATCCAAAAGCCATTAAGAATCCGCCACCAGCGTTCAAAACTGGATAAATCACGTTTT
>JAFSMW010000025.1 GCA_017447745.1 Thermoguttaceae bacterium | reverse complement strand
TGTGTAAGGAACTGTATAATTTTGAGGATACTGTTTATACGACAATATTGCGCTCGACGTTCTTGCTAAATCAAAAAAAGTGGAGATAAATCTCCACTTTTATTTAATGAATGTTTATTAGAAAATAGAAACTAATTAAAAATTACTAATTACTAATTGTCTTCCACGATCCGAATCGGCTTATGCTTGAACTTGGGGTTCTGACCCAGGAATCGACAGGGGTTGTTATAGAACACTTCCAGGGCGTCGGCTTCTGAACGTCCGCGGCGTTTGAACTGCTGGACGCATTCTTGCAGCGTAAATGGGTCGCTGGGTCCCCAGTCGGCGGACGAGTTGATAAGCGTTCTGTCTGTGCCGTATATTTCCAGCATGTCGCAGGCGCGGTTGGCTGAACATTTGGTAATCGGATAGAGCGTGAACCCGACCCAGTACCCGGCGTCTTTACAGGCGCGAATGGTGTGTTCCTCGACATGGTCAATCCAGACTTTGTCCGGGTTGACAGGCAGTTCCCGAAGCATGTCGAGAATGAGCTTCGTCCCGACAATCTTGTCCGCCAGGTGCGGCGTATGAATCAGAAGAAGCTGGTCGTACTCGATCGCCAGTTCGACCTGACGCATAAAGATATCGCACTCGTTTTTGGACGACTTGTTCAGACCCGTCTCGCCAATTCCCAACACCGTCGGTTTTTTAAAGAATTCCGGCATCGCCTTGAGAACTTCGTTGGACAGTTCCGGATTGTCCGCCTCTTTCGGGTTGACGGCAACCCAGCAGTAATGATCTATTCCGTACTGAGCGGCGCGAGTGGGTTCAAATTCGCTAATCTGGCGAAAGTAGTCAATGAACGTTTCTGGATACTTTCGGTCAAAGCCCGCCCAAAATGCGGGTTCAGCGCAGGCGACAACGCCGCTTTGAGCCATGCGTTCGTAATCTTGAGTTGTGCGTGCGATTGCGTGATAATGCGGTTGAATTAAGTACATAATATTATTGTCTGGAAAACAGGTTGGATGTTAAACTGAGTTAGTAAAAAACAACGATTAGTCAACTTAGGAAAACAAATTGAGAAGCTGTTCCGTTCGATTGGGCTGATTCTGCGGCGAGTTGAGAACGTCAATTGCAGCGCGAAGCCGCTCAAGGCGTCCGTCGTCGGCTACGGCGCTGACGTCGCCTCGGTCAACGCGATCCAGCAGCGCGGCAACTTCCAAAAGCTGACATCGCGTGTCCAGGTAGTACAAATCCAAAACTTGTTTCGATGGCAATGGGGAAAGTTTCATGATTAAATGGATGATTTAGTGGTAAAATAGGACGTTTAAAACTTTGTAAAATAAACGTTTCTCACTAACGTCTATTGTAAAATATTTAAAATATTCGTGATGGGTAAATTATAACACCTAAATTGGAGTTTGAATAACAGATAAAGCTGTTTTAATTATTTTTTTACAAATTTTTCAAAAAAACTGGTCTAAACCCTTGATTTTTTCAAAGAATTAGTATTATAATTGGTAATAAATGTAATTTATATGGCAAATTGAAAATCGGGAATGAACCGGTTGTTCTTCAATGCCGTACAAAATTATATTGTTATAATATGAAATTTGATTGAAAAAATCCTTTTTTAGTCCTGACAATCTGTCGCGTTTAGATTAAAAAACAACGCGTTCTAAATAATCAGACGAATTGAGAACGCTTTTTATAGAATTTTTTGTTGAGGTTTGTCGTTTTCAGGAAAAGGAAAGTTTATTATGACAAAGAAAGACATTGTTCGAATAATATCGGACAAAATTGATTTACCTCAGTTTAAAGTGAAAGACATCGTCCAGTTGACATTCGAGACAATCTGCGAGACGTTGGCTCAGGAAGGTCGCATTGAACTGCGGAACTTTGGCGTGTTTGAAGTTCGAACCCGCCGAGCGCATAAAGCGCGAAACCCCAAAACGGGCGAGTCGGTTCAATCCCCTGAAAAGCAGGTGATTTCCTTTAAAGCGGGTAAAGGAATGGAAGCAAGAGTTCAGAAAACAAAGAGCTGATAGCTTTTTTGATTGTTTTTAATCTTTTATCGCTTTCATAAGAAATCGGAAAATCGAGAAAATTTACTGGAGAACAACAATAGATCAGCCGATAATAACAGAGTAGTTAAAATCATTTTGGTTTTAAGCCAATAGAATTGTCAGTCTATTGGTCTGACCGTGAAGACATATTCGCGCTTCATCTCATAAGAGGAGAAACAGATTATGCGCAAAATTATCCTGTTATTGGTACTGAGTTTTACATTATTGGGTTCTACCGGTTGCATTATCCCTGCTTATAGCGGCGATCCGAAACAGCGTACGGGCGAATTGATTAACACATCAGAAAACCTCCGTTTGGTTCGCGACGAATGGCAGCGTTTTTGGCTTTTGGATCAACCCAGCCACGCTACGCCGATTCGCACTCATGGAGGCATTCTCTGATATAGCGCTCATTTAATTGGCAATTTGGAAATATACCCATGGAAGGGATGTTAGAGACGACGTTCTTTAACATTTTCGGATTGCTTTGTACACTTCAAGCCCTGCTACTCCTCAGCAGGGCTTATATTTTTAGCAGATTTAAGCTGTTAGCTATTAGCTGCTAGCTGTTAGCTTGAAGATTTGGATTCCTTAGCGTTAACTTTTAAAGTCTGAAACCCGAAACAAAAAGCTAGAGGCTAGGAGCTAGAAGCTAACGCCTTCAACTCCTCCCTCCTCCCTCCTAACTCCTAACTATCTCAGTGTCTCCGTTTGAAGAAGAGTCTATCTACCGTTTGCTTTGGAAATACTGCATTCCAGCGATGATTGGAATGGCGGTTCAGGGCGTTACAAACATAATAACGGGGATATTTCTGGGGCGCGTTCTGGGACCGGACGCGATGGCTGCGGTTCAGTACGCAACGCCGTTTCAGGTAATCACGATAGCGTTTGGAACTCTGGTCGGGATTGGTTCAGCGGCGTTGGTCTCGCTCCGATTGGGAAAGAAATCCCATCAGGAAGCGGAAGAGACGATGGGGAACGCTCTGATCTTAACGCTGTTAATCTGTTCAATTGAAATTATCCTCCAGCTTATCTTTCTTGCTCCGTTGCTGAGATTGTCCGGCGCGGAGGGCGAGGTTTTCGATATGGCGTGGACGTACACGTTTATTACAGTCGCCAGCTCGATTTTCGCCAATCTCGGATTTGGGTTTAACAACATCATCCGAGCGGAAGGGAACCCGCGCGTGGCGATGAATTCTGTCATAACGGTCGCGCTGTCATCGGTTGCGCTCAACTGGCTGTTTATCGTTTGGCTTCAGTGGGGCGCCGTTGGGGCAGGGCTGTCCGTCGCAATTTCCAACCTGATTCTGGCGGTTTGGGTCATGGGATTCTTTTTCACAAAAAAGAGTCTGCTCAAATTTCATTGGAATACGCTTCGGCTGAGAAAGAGAACGGTTTTGCCGATACTGCGAATCGGTTTGGCGCCGTGGACGATGCAGGCGACGGCGTGCATTCAGGCGGCGGTGTTGAACTATCAGCTCAGCCATTTCGGCGGTCAGGACGCAGTCGCAATCATGGGCGTCGTGATTCGCATTTCGTTAATTGTATTTATGCTTATCACGGGTCTGTCTCAGGGCGCGCAGCCGATTATCGGGTACAATTACGGCGCGGAACAGTGGGGACGCGTTCGTCAGGCGTTTGGCGGAGCGATTGTCGGCGCGACCGTTATTTCGACGATTGGCTTTGCGATTATCATGCTCTTCCCCCGCGCTGTGATGAGTCTGTTTCTTACGGAAGAACATCAACATCTGCTCAACGACGGCGTTCCGGCTCTGCGAATCTGTCTGCTCATGATGGCGACTTCCGGATACCAGATCGTCAGCGTTTCGTATTTCCAGGCGATTGGCCGCCCCGGCTTTTCGATCTGCCTGACGATTATGCGCCGACTCGGATTCCTCACGCCGCTGCTGCTGATCCTGCCGCATTTCTGGTCGATTACCGGCTGCTGGAGCGCATACGCTATCGCCGACGGCGCTGCGGCAATCGTTATTGCAATTCTTATCGCCTGGGAAATGGGACGCCTTACCGTCCAGCCGCAATCTCAGGAACTCGATTCTGAAAAGACGCTGATAAATATTTCAGAGGATTTGTACTGAATTTAGCGTATTTGAGTTAGAAGTTAGGAGGGAGGAGTGAGGCGCTACGCTCCCGCGCGTTTGCCAATACTCCGTTAGTCGCTTTGCGTAATTGCTAATTCTTCCAACTCCTCCCTCCTCATTCCTAACTCAATCCCCCTCTTTTTTTCTCAAAAAAAGTACTCTGATTGTACGAATTATACGGATTATCCTGTTACAGCAAGGCGCTTGCGCAATAAGACAACGTTTTTTACGCAATTTTGAATTGACTTTTATATTTTTATAATTAGAATAATGACGATTGTTATATATAAAAATTAGTATAAAAAAGACGCTATTTGTATTGTTTAGGCGTTTATCGGCGACTGATTATATATAACGCTCAATATATTTGTTGTAAAGATACGTATACGGTCAGCGCGCGGACGTTCTGGCGCAAAAGACGTTTATATAACCTTTAACCAGTTTTACCCATAAAGGAGTAAAAAGATGGCTAATAATCAATCCCGTTCATTCCGTTTCCTGCGTTCAACGCGCGGATTAATCATTTTGACAGCGTTCGCCGCTCTGGCTGTTTTGTCAACTGGCGTATACGCGCAAACGTTGACTCACTCCTATACGTTTGAGGATTTGGAGGAAGGAAATATTGCAACTGAAACCCCTGTTACCAACTTTGCGACAGGCGAACAAGACGCAACGCTGAACCTCGTCGGAAACGGAACGGCGACCAACAACGGCGGCGTTTTACTGTTCAACGGGACAAATAACGCTAACGGCGCGTATATCCTGCTGCCGTCTGACATCATTGGTTCTAAAACGGCAATTACGCTGGAAACGTGGGTTAAGCCCAACGCTTTGCTGAATTACAGCCGCGCGTGGGATCTTGGCGATTCAGGCACAACACATCGATTTTTTAACGCTTTAACACAAGGAACAGATGGTCAATCCTATACATATTTTCAAGAAACAAAAACAGATCCAGGCAGATATAAGTTGACAGTTGGCGAAGAGTATCTGCTGACTGTTACAGCCGAACAGGTTTCTGAAACATCAACAAAGTTGATGTATTATATCAATGGCGTCTGTATAGGCTCTACAACCGGAAATGTTCTATTGTCAAGTATGGTTGGCAGCGACAACTATCTTGGAAAATCGAAATGGAACGACAGCTACGCTGATGCGTATTTCAAAGAATTTAACGTCTACGACGGCGCGATGGGACCGACTCAGGTTAACGCCCAAAAGATTATGGGCGCTACTTCAGATCATAATGCATACGACCGCGAAACTACAATGGCTAACGCCGCTCAAACTGACGAATTGATAACGTCTGCAACAGGGTATTGGACTTTTGGAAATAACGGGGGGTTGGATTTGTCTGGCAACGGACGCAATCTTGGAATTAACGGCGCAAACCCAGTTTCATCCGAAGCGGATTCCAGCCTGAACAATACGCTTACGTCAAACGGATATTATTTGCACGACAAATCTGAGTCAAACACTTATGGTCATAGCGCTGACGCAACGTTACGTTCCATTGGTATGGATTCTTTCACGTTGGCAACGCGCGTTAAAATGGATTCGTTCAAAACAGGAGCAAACGCTTACGACGATTTAATTCGAGCGGGAGAAAGATATAATAGCGGCGCCCATTATTCTCTGTCGTTTACCGATGGCGGCAAAGCTCTTTTCTATGGCAACGTTAATGGCGAATACAGAGAGTATTTCTTTAATTCTATTGACAGCGAGACAAATGCCGTAACTCCAGTTCTGTTTGATACGGATAAATGGTACGACATGTCTGTTACGTTTGAAAAAGGCGACGACGACAATCCTTCAATCCTGACGTTATACGCTTTTGATTCAATTACCGGAGAAGAGGTAGCGACTACAGTTTATGAACTTGAAGGCAGCGCTGCATTTCACAACGATGGCAAAGAGGGGGATTTTCTGCTTTTTGAAGTCCCGTATAATGATCACGGTAACAGCCAAGGCTATATAGACTACGCCGGCGTTTGGGGTTACGCGCTGACGGCTAACGAGCTGCAGTCTTTGTTTGGCAGCGCAACTTCCGTTCCAGAACCTTCTACGTGGGCGCTGATGATTCTCGGCGCCGCGGGACTGATGTATTGGCGGAAACGAAAGTAATTTGGAGTGCGACGGCTTGCCGTCGCTTTCATAAGTTATAGTTGAGAACAACGTTAAAAGTATTTCGTGCCAGTAACGTAAGAACAAGAAACATTTTAAAGAAGAAATTGTTCTTTGCGTTATTGGCACGAATATTTTTTTCGAAGTTCTCGCCGGTACTGGTAATAAAAGCGGCGCCAAGGCGCCGCACTCCAAAAAAATTTATCTTTCCCCTCTTGTATTTTCATTTTCAATTAGATATATTATATAGAAAAGAACTCTAGGCGCGGCGCGCTGAATTAAATTCCCCTTCCTTCTAACATAATATATTATGCGATACAATTTAACATCCTTGTTGACGTTGGCGGCGCTGACGTCGTTGTTATGGTCTACAAACGTTCAGGGCGCGGAGACGTCCAACCCCAACCTGGCGCGGCGCGCGACGGCGTCGGCGTCGTCTGAATACGCGGATTTCCATTCGGCGTCCAAGGCGATTGACGGTCAGATTGCCGCTCCCCGTTCCGGCGACGCGGGGAAAGCGTGGTGTACGCTCGGCGAGAAAGCGAAGGGAAAAGCCGACTTCACCTTGACGTGGGACAAGCCCGTCGAGGCGTCGGAAATTGTCTATTTCGGACGAGCGGGCGCGGGATACATTGACGAAGGGTTTAAGGACGTCGAAGTTTATCTGGACGATTCCTCAACGCCGGTTCTCAAAGCCCAGCTTCAGCCAAACGCGTTGCCGCAGCGGCTGGACTTTCCTAAAACGACGGTGAGTTCCATCACCTTGAAATTCCTGTCCGACTACGGGCGCCCGAACTCCGGCGCGGCGGAAATCATGGTCTTTGCCAACCCGCTTTCGGAAACGGAACTCCACGACCTCGCGCCGTACATTTCCAACCCGAACCTGGCGCGAACGGCAGTGGCGTCGGCGACGTCTGAATTCTCCAAGGACTATTCCGCTGCCAACGCGATTGACGGTCAGATAGCTCAGCCCCACGCAGGCGACGAAGGGATAGCGTGGGCGATTAACGGTGGAAAAGCGAAGGGAAAAGCCGACTTCACCCTCAAATGGAAACAGCCGATTGAAGCCTCGCAGATTGTTTATTTTGGACGCGTTGGCGCGTCGTACGAGGACGAAGGGTTTAAGGATGTCGAGGTTTATCTGGACGATTCCCAAACGCCGGTTCTCAAAGCGCAGCTCAAGCCCGGCGCAGGCGCTCAGCGGCTGGACATTCCCAAAACGTCTGTTACATCGATTACTCTCAAGTTCCTTTCCGACTACGGACGCCCCAACTCCGGCGCGGAAGAGATTATGGTCTTTGCCCACCCCGCCTCGGACGTCCAGCTTAAAGGAGCCGTTCCTCCGAATCTGGTCGACGAGTTTGTCGAATCCGTTCTTCCGGACGAGATTATTTTCTGCACGCGCAAGCACATGCCTGAACACTGGTACGCCAATTTCGGCTACTACGCCGACAGCGTCTATCATAAACCGTATCACAACAATTCCGGCGGCGCTTTGTACGCGTACAACGTCAAGACGAAAAAGCTGCGAACGATTTTTGAAGACAAGGGCGGCATGATTCGAGATCCCAACGTCCATTACGACGCCAAAAAGATTCTCTTTTCGTACTGTCCGTCCGGGAAAGACCATTACAGCTTGTACGAAATCAACGTTGACGGAACCGGTTTAAAGCAGATTACCGGCGTTGGGGAAGACACGCCTCTGAAACTGCCGGAAGGCGTCGTTCCAGACGAAACGCCCGGCTGGCGCATGGAAGCGAAATGCAATCTCAACACTCGCGACTTCTCGCCCCCCGGCTGGGACGACTACGAAGCGACGTATCTGCCGGACGAATCTATCGTCTTCTGCTCGACCCGCGCCAAGCGTTACGTCGGCTGCTGGCTGACCCACGTCGGCACGATTTACAAATGCAATCCGGACGGCTCCAACATTCACATGCTTTCCTGCAACGTGGAACAGGACAACACGCCCTGGGTTCTCAACAACGGACAGATCGCGTACATGCGCTGGGAATACGTCGACCGCTCGCAGGTCAACTACCATCACCTCTGGACGATGAACCAGGACGGCACGCGGCAAATGGTTCTCTTTGGAAACATGTATCCCGGCGGGGTGTTTATCGACGCCAAACCCATTCCCGGTTCGCAAAAAATCGTCTGCTCCAACAGCCCCGGGCACGGTCAAACGGAACATTACGGCAGAGTGGCGATTCTCGATCCGACCGGAGGTCCGGACAAGCGGGAATCAATGCAAAACGTTACAAAGTCTGCAAATTACTCTGACCCGTGGGCGTTTGACGAAGAGCATTTTATGGCGGCGTCAAACGATAAAATCGTTATCATAAACCGTCTGGGACAAGAGTCCGTTCTGTTCCGCTTGCCGGAAGAACTCAGCTCACAAGGGTACAAAGTCAACGAACCGCGTCCGCTGATGGTTCGTCAGCGCGAACGCGTTATCATGAACCAGACGGACTATACAAAAGATTACGGCACGCTTGCCATGGCGAATCTGTACAAGGGCCGTAAAATGCAGGGCGTCAAACCGGGTACGGTTAAGAACCTGCTCATTTACGAGACGCTGCCCAAGCCGATTCACTACACCGGCGGAACGGAAATGATGTCGATTTTCGGCACGTTTACGCTCGAACGCCTTTTGGGAACCGTCCCGGTCAGCGAAGACGGCTCGGCGTACTTCAAACTGCCAGCCAACCGACCGGTTCTGTTTCTCGCCATGGACGAGAACGGGCATTGCGTTAAGAGAATGCACTCGTTCGTTTCCGTCATGCCGGGCGAAAACACAACCTGCATCGGCTGTCACGAAGAGAGAACTCTTACGCCCACCGGCGACGACCGGGACAAGCTGTTCCGGATCATGCACAACAATCCGCCGGCGGAAATTCAGCCGGTTGCCGACATGAAAGACCTCGGACCGGACTTCCACGGCGTTTTCGACTTCCCCCGCGACGTTCAGCCGATTCTGGACAAACACTGCGTAAGCTGTCACAATTCCAGACGGGAAGACGGCGGCGTCAACCTGTCCGGACACTGGACGCCCATGTACACCATTTCTTATACGCATTTGACGTGGTACAAACTCTTGGGCGACAACCGAAACCGGGCGGTGAGCAACTTCGACCCCTACGAAATCGGAACGGGTTCCAGCCGGCTTGTCAAGCTGATTGAAGAAGGACATCAGGGCGTTAAAATGCCGCCGGAGGAACAGGCGGTTATTCGACACTGGATTGACGCCGGGGCGAACTTCGCCGGCACGTACGCCTCGGAAGCCTCTGGCGGCGTTGGCTATTACATGGCGAACATCCCCGTCTGGAACAAGCAGACGTGGTCGGAACAGGTCGCAATGCGCGACGCGATTTCCCGCCGCTGCGACTGCTGTCACGCTCCAACGGCTCAGGACAAAAATCGGGTGAAATACGACATCTATGTTGACAACTATTCTCCCGCCAACCCGAGAACGCGAACGGATTGCACCGTCGCCCACGATTTATGCGAGGGCAACGCCCGCTATTCCCGCATGGAGATTTTCGACCTGTCGTATCCGGAAGAGTCGAAGGCGCTCTTGGCGTCGCTGAGCAAATCCGCCGGCGGCTTGGGCTCCTGCGAAGCGAAGTCCGGCAAACCGGTTTTCGAGTCAACCGACGACCCTGACTACCAGACGATTCTCCGGGGCATTCAGCGCGGGCGCGACTACATCCTCAACGAGGACAACCGCTATTCCATGCTTTACTGCGATAAGAACAACGGAGAAACGCCGTTGAAGTTCAAGCCGCGCTGGGCGTACTTGCGAGAGATGATTCGTTACGGCGTTTTACCCGTCGACGCCGACCCGACCGCCACGTACAACCCATTCACGCTGGACGAACAGTACTGGCGCTCCTTCTGGTTCATACCGGAGAAGAAATAGAGTGACATTTCGGGGAGTGCGGCGCCCCTAGGCGCCGCCTTGTCCAATGACCCGTTGAAAACCTTCGACTCAGCCGAAAACCTTTCCGGGTCGCGGACGAAGTCCGCCGAAGTATTTTAAGCCGCAAAGAACGCAAAGTTCGCAAAGAAACAATTGGCTCTGCGGAAGCTACCAAAAACACTTTCGCAGGATAGGCAGTTCGAACTGCTGGTTCGCGGACGTATCGTCCGCCGAAGAAAACATTTACCTTCAATTTGAAAGACTACATAAAAAATCTCCTGCTGTTATTTGCTTCAGGCGTTTTGGCGTATTTCTCCTTGGCATGGCCTTGGCTTAACGTTTGGTTTCAGGAGGTTTCTCTTAGAGTTGAAGAAGACCCATCGCTAATTTATACGGTTTTAAAAACAGTTCCAATATTGTTAATATCGCTCCCGATATTGTTGTTAATGTTGGGTTGCGGCGTTTATATGAGCTGGACGGCTGCGAAATCTCCCTATCTGTCAATTCGCTTTTGCGCTCATTTGATATTGATAGCGTATATTACTGTCTTTTCCTTTTTATGTTTATTCCGAATTCTTCGGTTGCTTCATTTGGGATTCTTTACTACTCTTTTATTATTGTACGTAATTGTCGGAATCATCTATTTAAGATTGCTCTACGTTAATTCTTCAAAGAAAGAGTCGCCGCAGCCTACTGACGAAAATGAGAATTGACAGATAGAGTTTATTCCTCACAGCTTTAGCTGTGAGGAATAATTTTAATCATAATATCGTAGCCCACACCTTTAGGTGTGGGATTGAAAAAACAAAAATTATAGATTAACGAACAAACTCCCATTCCTTCCCCGCCCCATTTGGGGCGGGGAAGGAATGGGAGGAGTGGCGTTTTTGAGGGGTTGTTTATTCAGTCCCCCAGATAAATCTGGGGGCTACGAAAGGTTTCAAGACTCTTTCATTTTTTATGCCCCTAAAATTTGCGTACGTCTCTTTTTTTATTTTCTTGTCCAAGGGGAGTTGCAAATGATTTTCGTTCCGGGTAGAATAATTCTTAAGAGTGAAGATTTCTTACAAAAACTTAGCGATTACGACTAACCATTAATCCCCCTTTTTTATGAGAATCATGACTACAAAACCCCGATTTTTATGTATTGCGTTCGCGGTTTGCCTGACTGTTGGACTGCTTTCGTCTACCGCGGTTCAGGCGCAGAGTTCAACGGATAAAGAGCCGACGGCGCGAACCGTCAAGTACGCTCAGGAAATTCGTCCGATGGAGTTTCACGTTCACGTTCGCGGGGGCATGACGCCTGAGAAATGCGTCGAACGGCAGAAACGGCTCGGCATTCGCATCGGCGCGCTG
>JAFSMW010000024.1 GCA_017447745.1 Thermoguttaceae bacterium | reverse complement strand
CTGGAATCAAGACCTTTGAGCTGTCTGAGAACCCATTTTTTGGTTTCGATTGCGCGACCAATCTGTTCCTGAGTCAAAGAATCTTTAGCAAGAATTTTGTTGACGGCTTCGTTGCTGGCTTTAAGAGCGTCAGTCATACGCGCCTTGATTTCTTCTTCAGTTTTAGGCGTCGGTTTTCCTAAAAGGTTTTCTCTTGTATGCAGATTGTCGATAAATTTGAAGTAGTCTTCTACGGTTCCCTCTTCTGGAACGTCGGCGTTGAAAACAGTTTCTGCCTTTTCCGCTTTGGGCGCGTCAACGTCTGCCTTTTGTGCATCGTCTGCAAAGGACGTATTGACCAGAGCCATTGCAAACGCAGCAATGAGAGTCAAATAAAATGGTTGTTTCATGATTCCCTTTCTGAAAGAATGAACGATGATGAAAAACAGAAAAAGGATTTACCGTCTTTTCCCGTTTTCTGTTATATAAACATAAATACGATTCTTTCGATAATTAGGTTCATACGATTTTCTCAAACTACGAAAAATAAGCCACGGGTTTACCCTCGCGGCTTGCCTGAGAGTAACTTCACTTGCGTTATTCGTTCCGTTACCGTCTTCCATTTCTTTGCGTTCTTTGCGGTTTAAAATTCTTCGGCGGATTTTATCCGCGATCCAGAAAGATTTTGACTGTGTCGGTGGATTTTAGCGTGGCGCTGGACAAGGCGGCGCCTAGAGCCGCCTTGCTCCCCGTGGGCGAGTCGGTTTGGGACTATCGGAAACCGTTTCGGCTCGTTTCTCTTCTAACGTTTGGGTGAATTCCGTCAGCTTTGCTCCGTGATAGAATTCCAGCTCTTTGGCGATTTTATCCAACAGTTCGGAGGCGTCTGACGTCCGCCCGGTGCGACGATGCGTATCGACGCGCGAGAACTGAAGCTGAATCAGATTCTCTTTGATGGAGTCAGAAATATCCGGGTTATAGTAGAGGATTTCCAAAAAGCTGAATAATCGGTCAGTCGTTTTTCTTACTTCAACGTCTTCGCCCTGACGGCGCAGTTGTTCTATATACATCAAATGCAAATTGACGACGGCGGCGACGATTTTCGGGTCGTTGGGCGTTCGTCCGAGCAGTCGTTCCGACAGGTTGACCACGTCCTCAATTTCGTCCTGATTGCGTTCCTGAAATCGTTTGGCGTGTTGAAGCTTTTTTGTATACAGCTCGACCAACGCCAGTCCGTATTCCGGACGATCCGGGTAATCGTCTGTCAAAGACAGAAGGAGCTTCGTTGCGTTCGGTTCGACGCCGGGAATTGGGGCGTCGCGATACAATCGCGGATTCCCGCCCAGCAGACTGGCGTATTCAAACCGATATTGCGGGTTGTCGTTGTCCTCTTTGAGCAGCGATTCCAAAATAGTAAACGCTTGTTCTCGCTCTTCGCTTTCCGGGGAATCGGAAAGCGCCAGCAAGGCGCGCGCCGCCTGAAATCGATCGCCCGGGTTGGATGAAGATGCGTACTTGTCAACAACGGAACGATATAGCAGAATCGCCTGTTTGTTCTCGCCCTGATTTTTTAACGATTCCGCCAGATTGTTGATTGATTCCGCCCCTGGCCGCAGCTTCTTTGCCGTCTGATACGCTTTGCTTGCCAGCTCGTAATTTCCCGTACGCATGGCGCACGTCCCAATTACGGAATTGGCTTCATAGATTTTGTCTTCCGGCAAATCTGTCTGTTCGGCAACGCCCTGATAATACGGCAGAAGCGCGGAGAGCAATTCCGTGTTTTTATCCGACGGCGGCTGTTGGGCGACGTGAGTAAACACCCGGGAAAGGGTCTGGTCGGCAACCTCGGCGTTCTGTCTGGCAAGTTTCAAGGCAGAATTCGTCTGGACGTACCCGTAAATCAAGGCGGCAATTGCCAACACGACGCCGCACAGAGCGCATAACGACAGCGCGGCAACGGCGGGCTTGCGTTTAATCCAGAGTCGAAACCGACGCCAAGGCGACGGCGGCGCCGCCAAAACCGGCTCGTGATTCAGGTACCGCTGCAGGTCGTCTGCCATCTCGTCCATGTTCTTGTAACGCTTGCGCGGATCGAAACTGACGCTCTTGTTGACAATCGCCGCCAAGTCCAGGTCGGCGCATTTGAGAGGACGCGCCGGAGCGCGGCAGATTCTGTTGATCAGGTCTTTGGCGTTCGACTGGCTGAAAATCGGCTTTTTCGTTATGAGTTCGTACAGCGTCGCGCCTAATGCGTACTGATCGGCGGAGAAGCTGTTGGTTCCGTGACGCAGCCGTTCCGGCGACATGTAACGGAGCGTTCCGCTACGGGAATTGGATTCTGTGAGCGAGTCCGAATTCTTAACGGCGATTGCAAGCCCAAAGTCGCTGACGTGAATTTCCCCGCTGGAATCGAGAAGCAAATTCGCCGGCTTGACGTCCCGGTGCATCACGCCGCAGCGGTGAGCGTACGCAAGCGCTCGCGCCGCCTGCATACCGATTTGAGCGATTTCTCGCAAATCGGAGAATTTGCAATCGTTGAGCGCTTTGCCGTCGATAAATTCCATCGCGTAGTAACATTGCCGTTCGCTGACGCCGGCACTGAGAACCTTGACGATGTTGGGGTGATGGAGCATAGCGATAACTCGCGCCTCGTTTTCAAACATCTGTCTTTGTTCGACGCTGGAAAGCAGATGACTCGACAAGATCTTGACGGCAACCGTCCGCCCCAAAGAGATTTGATGAGCTTTATAGACGACGCCCATTCCGCCGTGCCCGATTTCTTCAACCAGCTGATAATCGGCGATAATCGGCTTATCGGGAGAGAGCGAATCCGTTTGGATCTTAAAAGACGCATTGGAATTCTTCATCGCGTTCTCTGTAACAGGAATCGTCTGGGCGGCGGAGTCAGACTTGGGGGCCGGAAAAGAGAACGGTCTGCGCTTCGTTATTCGCTGCGTTGGCGTTAGAGTTCTTTTTCAATCCCTCCATTTGCAAAGCCAGCGGAAGAAGCCCGCGCAACTCGTCGGCGTATTTCGGATACCGCAGACAATACAGTTCGACGTCTGTAACAGTTTCCTTTTTGTACAAGTCCAGAAACCGTTCAACCAATTCCGTTAACGCGTCGTCATTTGAATGGTCAGGGTTTGAATGGTCTGCGTTCATGATGTAAAATCGGAATATTCCAGCAAGAGTTTTTGAAGCCGCTGCAGGGCGCGAACGTAACGAATGCTTGCCGCTTTCGGCTCGATTTTTAACGCCTCGGCGCATTCCTGATTGGACATGTCGTCAAAATGACGCATTTCCAGTATCTGCCGATCCGTTTCCGACAGACTGGCAATCGCCTTTTGTAACAGATCGTTTCTGTCCATACGCGCCAACCGGGTCAGCGGTCCGGTCATGGAATCCGCAAGCCGGTTCCAGTCCAGCTGGCTGGAAGACGTCCCGCCGAAGTCAGCCGCGACGGCGTCCCGAAACGCGTCTCGCTTTTGCGTTTGACAATGACGCCGTTCCAAGTCCGCGATCTTCTGAAAGAGCAGTTTTCGCAGCTTCATATAAACCGGGCATTCCGGGTTGTTCTCGAAAAAATCCAGTTTCCGCAGCGCGTCCTGAAACGTTTCCTGCAAAACGTCTTCCGGAGAGAAACGACGCTGTAAAATCGGATTGAGGTTTCTCGACGCCAGTTTGAGCAGCGGCTTCTGGTATTCCAAAAACGTCTGTCCCCAGTAGTTGAGTCGATCTTGTTCAGGCGAATTCATGGCAGCGAATAAATGTTGATGTGTAATCTTTTCAATCCTATTATACCGATAAATCGAATCAAATAAAAGACCGCCGGCAAAAAAATCCAGCCCACGAGGGCGATAACGCCAAAAGAGTCAGGAGAGCCGCGTTGCGTCAACTCCTGACTCTTGCTCCTAAGCGCTTATCTGCTTAAAGAGCCGTCAGCGGTTTTAAAGAGATTGTTCTGGATTACTTGGCGGGTCTTTTCTCTCCGTTCTTGAGTCCGTTTTTCATCCCTTTCTTCATTCCGTTCTTCATGCCTTGTTTAGGACCGTTTTTGAATCCGTTCTTCAGACCGCTCTTCATTCCGTTTTTCATGCCTTGCTTCATGCCGTTCTTGAGACCGTCTTTCAGACCGTTCTTCAGACCTTCTTTCATGCCCTGCTTCGCGCCGTTCTTGAGTCCGTCCTTGAGACCTTCTTTCATGCCCTGCTTCGCGCCGTTCCTGAGACCGTATTTCAGACCTTCATTCATCTCCTTGCGAACAGCCGGAGCGCTTTCTTCAGCAAAAGCTGGGATTGAAGCCGCGTTGAATCCGAAAACCATCAGTCCGAGAATCGCCAATGCCAAAAGTTTTTTCATGATTGTTTCTCCTTGTTAAGTGAGTGAGCGTTTGCTTTTGATTTGAGAACCATTTTCTCGCCTCTACTCTAAAGAACGCGGTTTATTTTGAGAATCTACACCGGATTTGAAAAATTTTTAGAAAATTTTGAGAAAGGCGAAAAGACGTTTAGAATAAAGAAGTTAAGCGACTAACGGGAGCGAATATTGACAAGTTGGAGCGAATCGTTTCAGTAACATATCCTCCCGCCCTCCGATGGAGGACGAGAGGATATGTGTATTTGACGATATTTCTTTTTGTTTTTTTCTTATTCCGTGGGTTAAAACCCACGGCTAGAAATATTGAACCGCTACGCGGTTCTAGCGGAACGCTTCGCGTCGGTTTCTTGCAATAAAAAACGTCTCTATCCGTTTATGGGTATATCAGACGGACTACTGTAATTTTTTTCAATCTTTAATCCCTTTTATCCGCAGAGCGTACAATGGATTTACGAATCAGATTATTAATTGGAATCGTCGTTATGGCGGCGACGGCGTCAACCGTATTTTCTTTTGAAGCTATCGAAGATTGTCAGGACGGAGTTTGCGCGTTGCCGCTGTCCGGTTCACCGTCGGAAGGGACGTATGCTGTTTTGTCGCCGGTGGCGCCCGGCTCTGTTAAAATGATTGAGCAGGAACCGCGTCTGGATACGCTCAACGGAAAGACAATCGCAATAGTCGGCGGGAGTTTTATGGCGTACGTTACGCACCCGGAACTCAAACGGCTCATTCTTCAAAAATATCCCAAGGCGAAGGTTCTTGTTTTGAGCGAAATCGGGTCTGCCGGTCCGTGGCCCGGCCCCGGCGTGATTCGTCATGAAAAAGACGAGTTTCAGCAGCGTCTGAAAGACATGAAAGTCGACGCGGTTATTTCCGGCAACGGGGGCTGTGGTCTGTGCACGCCTAAAGAAATGGGGTCGTGCATTGCAGCAGAGTATCTTGGAATCCCGTCTGTTATGATAGCAGCGCCGGGGTTTGTTACTCAGGCGCGCAAAACGGCGTTGACGGCGGGCGTTCCCGTTCCTCGCGTTGCGGAATACCCCGGGGCGTTTTCCGCTCATTCGCGGGAGGAGCTGATTGAAAACACTCAAAAAGTCCTGTGGCCTCAAATTGTCGACGCTCTGACCAAACCGTTTACCGAGAAGGAGAAAAAGGCGTCGGAAGAAGACAACAACGTTGCAGACGACGCGGTCGTTTTCACCGGGTCGCTGGCGGAAGTCAACCACGTCTTTGCGGAAAACGGCTGGACGGACGGCTTGCCGATAATCCCGCCGACAAGGAAGAGAGTAGACGAATTTCTTAAATATACAGACTTTGACCCGGACGAGGTTATCGGCTCGCTGCCGGTCGCGTACAGAAATGTAACAGTCCGAAAAGTCGCAGTCAACGGCGTGATGGCAGGCTGTCCGCCGGAGTTCATGCCGATTCTCATTGCGTTTACCAAGGCGATGGCAAACGGCGATTTCCGTCGAACCCTTTCCAGCACGCACGCGTGGACGCCGTTCTGCTGGGTGAACGGCCCCGTCGCCAGACAGCTCGGAATCGACTGCTCTCAGGGCGAAATTTCAACTCAGAAAAACGCTGCCATCGGACGGTTTATCAATCTGGCTATGCTCAACATGGGCGGATATTACGTCAAGGAAAACCGAATGGGAACGTTCGGATATCTTATGCCGTGGTGCCTGGCGGAAGACGAAAAGGCGGCGTTGGCTCTTGGCTGGAAGCCGTACCACATGCAGCAGGGCTTGAATCTGAACGACAGCTCTTTGACGGCGGCGTCTTCCCTGTGCTGGGGAAACAATCTCGCGCCAGCAACCAGCGACGCTCAAAAGATCATGGAAATGATGGCGTGGGATGCGGTCGAAAAAGAACAGTTTGCCGTTGGCAGCGGAACGCCGTTTGTCTATCGAACGATGCTTGTAACAGAATACGTCGCTCGCGACCTGGCGGCGCAATTCAAGAGCAAAGACGCGCTCGAAGACGCTCTGATTGCAACCGCCCGCCGCCCTCTGGAAGAAAGAGCATACGCCAATTACTGGGGCAATCCCGGCAGCGCATTTGATCCAAACACGTATACTGTAAACCGTCACGCTCAGAAAATCAGCCAGAATGAAGGCTCGTCTAAAACGTCCACGCCGCCGTGGCTGGGCTGGTCAGGATTGGAAACCGTCGAAACGGTTCCCGTTATGGTCAAGGGAAAAACCGCCATTCTGATTACCGGCGATGCCAACCGCAATAAAACCATGTGCGTTCCCGGCGGCGGGTTCGCGACAATCAAAATTGAACTTCCCGCTAACTGGGACAAGCTGACGGAGAAACTGGGATACGCCCCGCTGAGTTCTTTCTATTTGAAATCAGACCTCAAGCCAGACCCGGCGCCCGAACGCAGATTCATCCCCGGTATGCGTCCGCAAGGACAACAGGGAGAACGACGACCTGGTATGTACAATCCCAACATGCGACCGCAAGGACAAGGAATGCGACCTCAATATGGACAACCGGGACAGCGTCGCCCCGGTTCGTCGGGACAGTACTATCCCCGCCGACTGTCCGGAGATGATTCGTTTTCGGATTGATGGGTTCCTACGGCTAGAAAGATTGAACAACTAACGCGTTTTTAGCCCGGGAACTGCCGTTCCCGGCTCGCCTAAATTACTTCGCGAACTAGAGCGTGAGGCTTCCTATGCAATACCGGTATTCACACGTCGAACAAAGCGTAACTGCGCTCCCGTTGGTCGCTTCGTTACCGCCTTTCATTTCTTTGCGTTCTTCGCGGCTTAAAAATATAGTAAGAAGCGTAATTAACCAATCGGCGAAAATCCGTTTAATCTGTTAAATCCGTGTGCTAGCTGACCCGCACATACACCCACGCCGCCTATCGTTCGAATCGCAGTTCGACCGGACCCATTAAGCCGGACTTGTACGTCGGGCCGTGGTAGTTGGTCGGAATGCTGCGGTAATGGTTCGCCAACGTGTTGTAGACTTCAATCTCGATACGGTTTTCGCCTTCGGTTAAGAAGCCTGTTACGTCGAGTTCCCACGGCTGGCAGACGAGGACGCCGGCGGATTTCCCGTTGATTCGGACTTCCGCCGTCGCACAGACGTCGCCCAGCGACAACACGGCTTTTGTTTGCGACTGCTCTTTTGTAACAGTAATCGTCTTTCCGTAGACGGCGCCGCCGGAATAGTAGTTCAGGCCGGTTCCGTTCCAGCTCCAGTCGGTCAAGGCGTCGATTATCCCCTCTTTGGTTGAGAAAATAATCGGTTCCGCAAACGCGGCTCCGCCCTGAACCGGGCAGTCCGGCAGAACAATCTCGACGGTCGTCGGTTTCACCGCCCCGATGCCGGAACAGACCCAGCGGCGCGTTTTGAGTTCAACCGGCGCCGTTGACTTCACCGAGAATTCCTTGCCGTCAACAAATACTTGTGGTGTAGATGTAACAGCTTCAGCCAGCGTGAGCGTCAAGCCGTCCAAGCCGGCGGGCGCATCAAAGCGGTATTGAGTCGTCGTCGGTTTGACGGCGCTGAACTCGACGGCGTCGAGAACGAACCAGCTCATCGAGTTCGGGAACGCTTTTTCTTTGACCTGTCGGGGCTGATCGTCCCATTCCGGCTGCGCCTGACGCGGTTCGTGAACGCCCGAAAAGGTCGGTTCCTGATTGGACGCGGGTAGCGCCAAAACCGGCTGTTTCGGAGGCATTACCTCGTCCACTCGCCCGTGCGGCTTCGCACCCTTTTCCAGGAACCAGAAACCGCGCCCCGCCGTTGGATACGAGAGCGTCAAAACCTGCGGAGCGCCGGACAGCTCAATCGTTTTCGCGTCGAGCGGAACGGGCTTGTCGTCCAGGAAAACGGCATCTGGCAGATTTCCACCCTTTTGAATGGTCGCCGTTCCCTTCCAGCAAACCGTTGTCGTCAAATAGTATCGCTTTTTCTGGTATTCGCTGACGAACAGCGTTTCGTTGTGTCCTTTTCGCGTCGCGCCCAGAGCGATGAAATGGTCGCTGAAGTTCTCCTTCAAGCCGTGCCAGCCCTGATGTCCCGGATTGCCTTCGATACCCCATCGCCAGGAGAACTCGTACGGCGACCATGACGAATCCAGCGTCTCCATCGACTTTACCGGGTTGGACGTCGGCGCGGCTGTCATTGGAACGGACTTGATCCAGAACCGCTGTCCGTAGCCAACGGAACACGGCTTCCAGTTCTCGGTTTCCGAGACGCGATAATACAGTCGGCGCGCTTCCGCCCCGATAATGCGGTTGTCGGGTGTTACAGGAAGACGGAAATCGCCCCATTGGTTGTCCATGGTCGGAATGAGCCGGAACGTCCACGACCCGGTCAGCGGGAGAACTTCAAGCTCTTTCGGTTCAACCGGCGCGGAAACCTGCGCCTTTTGTGTTGAATCAAAGACAAACAGGCACGCCTCGCTGGCGGTAACTGGAATCTGAATGGACGTATACCCGTCTTTGACTTCTGTAACAGTCGCAGGAGATACTTTGCCCGTCATCGGATTCCAGCGTTCCGGGCGTCCAGCGCAGCGGAACGAAACGACGGAATTCTTCTCGGCGCCCATGACCATATAGACGTCGTACTTGCCGGCTTTGCGGTGCAGATATTTAATCGGCGCGTCGGCGCGAACATCTTGCGGGAACAGGTAAACCTGTTTGTCCAGCTCAGCCGATCCTGTTGTATGTCGGGGAAAGCGCACGTTGATTCTGCCGAATCGGTGCAGGTCGTGAACGTTGAACTGGTCAAGCGGTTTGACTTCGTCGCAGTCGTCGAGCTTGTATCCCAAATCAAGCGTTGAAAAGAGCGTCTTTTCTCCGTCGGAGACGGCGAAGAAAATGCCCGCCGTTTGATTCCCGTTTGGATCGTCGTCTTTTGCGAGAATTTTGATTTTGTCCCCGTTTTTGAGCGTCAGCGTTCCCGTCCAGCCTTTTGTATAATTGACGTTGGAGCAGACGCGTTTGTCGTTGACGTACAGGTCGCCGTGGTTGTCGGTAAAGAACCTGACCTGATATTGAGCCGGCTGGTCGGAAAGCCCTTTGAGCGTTCCCACCGCCTGAATTCTGGTAACACATTCCTTCGACCACGCCCAGTACCCGGTAAACCCGCCGGGATAAACTCGCGGCGTTGCTTCTGGCTCAGTAAACCTACTGTTTGTTTCGACGTCGGCGATGCGTTCCTGCGACGTCTGAATGATTTCGTCAACCAGCTTGTTCAGAACCGGGTCGTTTGCCCCGGCGCGATCGGAAACGATTGGCTTCTTTCCGTAGATGTAAACCGTCCCGCCGGCAAGCTGGAATTGACGCAGTTTGGTCAATGCGTCCCAATGCAGAGCTTCCATGGACGGAATAACAACCGCAGCGAAATTCATGTTGGAAACGGACAGTTTCGCCGGCTCCGCACCCTTTGGAGGGACGATCGACGCGCGAAGAATCGACTGCTCGTCTATAAAGGCGATGTCACGATTGGTCGCATAGATCTGTTTCGCCAAATTGAACGCCGTTGAAGTCGCTTCGTTCTGGTTGGCTTGCAAGCCGGCGTAGTACGGCGAGACGGGATAGATAATCGCGACTTCCGCCTGCCACGTTCCCTGACTGAGAACGTATGACAGACGCTCATAGTATTTTAGAAAGACGTCCATGTGCTTCCAGTACGGCATGCGGAAATGGTAACACGGCGGCGCCCATTCCCAGTAACTGCCGTGAGTGGTGTAGTACAGCCCATGCAGATTGAACAGCGTCGTTCCGAAAACGTAGTTCTCGTTGGTTGCGTACATCAACCCGTTGGGATTGGCTCCCCAGCCGAGGGAATGATAGCCCTCCAGCCAAACGCGCGGACGCTGATACAGGGCGCAGATGGACGCAGAAACCTTGTCTTTGATAAAGTCGGCGTTCCCGCCGGGCGTGTCGTGCCCGGGAGCCGTATACCATCGAATCGCGCGGAAGTAGTCGTGATACTGCGTTGGCTGTTTTCCTCGCCCGTTGTTGTCACATCCGAAGGTCAACCCGCGGGAATAGTGCCACATAAAAACAGGCTTGAAATACCGCAGTTCTCCCAGATAAATCTGAACGTCCATGACGTCCATTCTGGTTTTTGCCGTTGAGTCGCCCATGTCTGTAAACAAACCCGGCGCGACGCTGTAGAAGTCGTATCCCTTCACCTCCGCAAAACGTTCGGCAAAATCGTCTGCCCACTGCCAGCCGCGATACCCAATATTCAATTCGTCGTTGAAGAAAAAGTTCAAACCGGCAGAACTCTTTCCATTGTGATCTTCAAACGGCTGGAAGAACTTGTCGATTACCCGCTGACCAGACTGCGGATGTAACGGATTGAGCGTCCCCCCCTGGACTTCGTATCGATATTCCCAAATCGTGTACTGCACCGCGGTAGCGTCTGCTGGAATATGATATTTCCCGTTTTCATCAGCTTCCAGCTTGAACCCGGGACCGGAAATGCGTCCGTTCTCTAACGGATAGGCGGCGAACGCGATATGGTTTTCCGACTTCCGGAGTTCAAACGTTGCGCCGGGTTTCGCCATGTTGACCTGGTTCCCTTTCAAGGCGCGGGCGTTGAATTCCACGTCGTTGTAGACAATGTCGTTGAAGAGGTTTTTGGTGTTGTTCCAGTCGAGCGTGTACGTGCTCAAGCCGATTCCCATGTTGTACTTTGCCGCCACCTTGGAGGCGTATGAGTAGAAATCCCACCATTCGTCAGAGAAGATGGGCGGATCGTTGTTGTACGCGCCCCAGCCTGGGGTGTCTTTGTGAGCGTAATTGACCTGAACGCCGGAAATTCCCTTTTTGTGAAGCTGTTCAATCTGCCATTCCAGACGCTTTTTGTCCAGCCGGTCGCCAGTCCACCACCAGAACGGAACTTCGCCGTACCCGGCAGGCGGGTTCTGGAAATTCTCCAGTAAATGCTGCGGCGCTCGTTCCGGATACGCAATCGCGTTCGCCGGCGCCGACGGCAGTTTGGACGGGTCAGAAAGATCAAGCGGGGATTCAAACGCGAACGCCGTCGTCAAAGTCGTTAAAACGACCAACTGGCCTAACAGAACGGTCATAATTCTTGATTTTGTCATAATAATTCTTTTCAGGCAGGGGGGAAGGAAAACACGATATACGCGTCAGACGCGTTTGTCAACATTCTACTATGGTATAATTATACCCGGTAAAAATTTTAAAGCAAGAGATTGGGAAAATATCATTTTGCGACAGGGGGAATCTCACGCGGAGGCGCGGAGATGCGGAGGAGGTTCGAGAAGTTTTAAAAAACACGGCGAGCCGGGGTGCAAGCCGCCCGGAAAAATCTCACGCGGAGCCGCGGAGATGCGGAGGATGTTCGCGAAGTTTTAAAGACATCTTTGCATCCTGTGCTTTGCGGCTTAAAAATCTTTGGCAAGAAAAGAGCAAAGCGACCAACGGGATCGGTTAGAATACGTTTCGATCGTTTCAGTATCTTTTTCTCTCGCCCTCTGTTAGAGGACGAGAGAAAAAGAGTATTTGACGAAATTGTTTTATCGATTTCCTTGTTCCGTGGGTTAAACCCCACGGCTATTAAAATTGAACCGCTACGCGGTTCTAGTTGAAGCGCTTCGCGCTACTGTTTCCTGCCTTCTGCCTCACTTCCCAATCGTCCACAGCGG
>JAFSMW010000023.1 GCA_017447745.1 Thermoguttaceae bacterium | reverse complement strand
TCCGCCTACTTCAACCTGCCGCCCAACAGAGCGTTCCTCTTCCTCGCGATGGACAAAGACGGTCATTGCGTTAAACGAATGCACTCGTTTACGTCCGTCATGCCGGGAGAGCGCACCGCGTGCATCGGCTGTCACGAAGAGAGAACGGAAACGCCCAACGCCGACGACCGGGATCGGCTCTTCCGGTTGATGAGAAGCGCGCCCGTCAATCCCGAACCCGTTGCAGGCTATCCCGATATTTTCTCTTTCCCCCGCGACATTCAGCCCATTCTCGACAAGTACTGCCTGGAATGTCACAACCCGGACAGGGAAGAGGGGGGATTCAACGCCTCAGGACACTGGAACCCGGTTTATACGTTCAGCTACATGCAGATGTCGTGGCGAAAAATGTTCGGCGACAACCGCAACCGACCCAGAAGCAACTTCGACCCGTACGAGATCGGAACGGGGTCCAGTACGCTGTTGAAGATGATCGAAGAACATCACGAGGGGGTCAACATGGACGAAAAAGACGTGAAGATGATTCGTCTTTGGCTGGACGCTGGCGCGAACTACGCCGGAACGTACGCCGCCAACGCCTCCGGCGGGCTGGGATACTACATGCAAAACAGAAACGTCCGCAACGACCGCGACTGGCCCGAAACGAAAGCCATGGACGAGGCGATTACCCGCCGCTGCGACCCGTGTCACTGCCCGACGGCGAAGGAACGGCAAATCGGGACGTACAGGCTGTTCACAGACTATAAAGTCGACCATTTCCCTCCGCATCAGAACAATATGTTCGTCGCTCACACCCTGACCGAGGACGGCGGACGGTTCAACCGGCACGTCATTTTCGATTTATCGTATCCGGACCAGTCCAAAGCCCTCCGCGGTCCGCTGTCCAAGTCCGCCGGCGGATCAGGAACATGTGAAGCGAAGGCAGGAAAAGTCGTATTCAAAGATACGTCCGACCCGGACTACCAGACGATTCTGGCTGGAATCGAACGCGGCCGCCGTTACATTTTGGAAGAGGACAACCGATTCAGCATGTGGGATCCGTCGCCCAACAACGGGAAAGACTGCCCGAAACGCTTCGTTCCCCGCTGGGCGTACCTGCGCGAGATGATTCGTTACGGACTCCTCCCCGTCGACGCCGACCCCAACGCCTCGTACAACCCCTACGAACTCGACCGCCTGTACTTTGAATCGCAGTGGTACAAGGGAGGCAATTAATGGAAGGCGGTAATGGAGCGACCATCGGGAGCGGAATTACGCATTCGCCGTCAGGCGAACTAAACCAAGGTGCTTAAGCCCCCCGGAAAGCCTCACGCGGAGACGCGGAGATGCGGAGGAAGTTCGCGAAGTAATGAAAGGCGGTAACGGAGCGAGCGAAGCGAGCGTAGTTACGCTTAGGTGAGCCACGGGTGTAAACCCGTGGGCGTGAGCGAAGCGAACAAAAAAGTCTCACGCAAAGTCCGCGAAGTCCGCAAAGTTTTAAAAGTCCATATAGAACCATGAGCATAGACTTAAACTTCAAACCAAACGATATCGATGAAAATGCGATTAAACCGGTGGCTGCCGCCGCGATGGGAGCGTACTACTATCGGAAAATGCTATTAATGCTTTTTCAAATAAACCTCTATGGGGCATTAATATTCTTCTTTGCTTTGGCATCTGTATCCGAACAATTATCGAAGGTTCTTTTTGTTGTTCTTGCAATAGCGCTGCCGGGCATTTTCTTTGTTTTTTGTATCTGGTGGATGATATTATTGTATAAATCCTCGAGAGCGTTTTGCCGGATTCGAAAAGAAATCATCCCAAATGCTAAATCCACTATTGTCAGATCGTGGATAGCGTTTTTTATATCATCGGGAATCCTCATTTTTGTACAATCGATTTTACCTGACCTTGTTTTTCCAACTGTTCTTATTACACCAACATTTGTTAAAACTTTATGTCCAACATCAATGACAGAATGGTATATACTGTTAGTAATACTTGCGCCCGCCATTTACAGTATTGGCGTTTTCGCATTATTCATTTATCGGATAAAGCAAAAATTCGTTCCTGACAAAATCCCGGGCTGGCTGGCGGCGCTGTTTTTCGTTTGCCTGTATCCGGTCGCCATATACTGTTATGTCGATAAAATCTATCGATTCTTTTCCAAACAGTTTGGATATAAGGCGATTGAAAAGATATACATTCCATAACCATGAAACTATACTTCACCATCAAGCGTTTGGATCGCATTTCCGACTTGACGGCGGACGATTCAAACCCGCTGACGAAGCAGGAATTCGATTTCGACCCGGCGCCGAAGACGCTTCGGGAACTGTTAACCCAGCTTGTCAAGCACAACGTATTAGAATACGAGAAGAAGATCCCGGAGTTGCCCAATAAAACCAAGCCGCAAGTAAACAAATCGGTCGAGACGGTAATTCAAGCGTTTGAAGACGGGCTGTTTCGCGCGTTCAGTCCAGACGGGGAACTCACCCAGCTGGACGAACCGCTCAACCTCGCCGACGGCTCAACGCTGACGTTTATCCGCCTTGCGTTTTTAGCTGGAAGTTATTTTTAAAATATGGTTTATTGAGGAACATTTCCGGGGAGCGGACATTGTCCGCGAAACTTAGGTTGTCAGTTGGCGGGTAATACCCGCCCCCCGTAAAAGTACCCTTTATCCGCCAAATCCGTGGACATCCTCCGCGGCTCCGCGGCTCCGCGTGAGCCTTTTCCGGGGGCTTACGCACCCCGGCTCGCCGAAATTTACCAGAAATCCCTTTTACCCAATTTGATTTGTCATGAACAACTTCGACATTCACAACTTCGACAACGATATACAAGAAAAGCTCAATATCTTTTTGCAGAAACGAACGCTGCTGTCTCCCGGCGTATGGCGGGATTTATTCGACGCGGCGGCGTGGGAATGGATTTCCGACACAGCGTTTTCCGAAGACAAATCGGAGCTGGAAGAGGCGTGGAAAGAGCAGGGGATCGATCGGCAAGAGGTGAAACCGATTCTCTGTCAGGAAGAGGTTATCAGTCAGCTTGCCAAGCCGGGCTGTCCGTTCTGGTCGGCGTTTCCAGAATCCATTCAAGCGGTTTTGCCGCGGTCTGTTGAGATTCTATTCAGAACGCCGTGGCAGTCCGGGCTGTACAGAAGAACGTTTCGAACGTCGTACGATAAAACGCTCTACGCAGACGACGTCGCCCGGCTGATTGACTACTGTTTCAAATTGCTGGACAGTTCCCTGACTCTGGAGAAGGCTCTTTCTTTAGGCGTATCAGGCGGGGATGAAGACGAGGAAAAAGACCCATTGCTTCAACTCGTCTGCGTTAATCCGTTTATTGACTTCTGGATTGCCGACGCTCTCGACCGCCGCGACCCGTTCGTCTGCCAGTACATTCACGACGCCTTCTACGAGGGAAACAAGGATCTAACCAACAGCGCGATTCTCGCCTGTTTTCAAACCGTCAATCCAGACGCCCTGACGTGGATTTCCGACTATATGCTGTCGCTTAAACTTGAGGAAGGAATTCGTCAAAAGATCGCAGAGTCCTGCGATCAGGGAACCTTCGACGCGTTTTGTTACATGGTTCATTTCATCGACAAGCACAACCTGATTCGATTCTCCTCGGTAACGCGCGCGTTTTTATGCTGGATTGGCTGGTCTGGAACCGGAACCGGGCAGGAAGCCGCCGCTCGTCCGGAAACGCTTAAAAAGCAGTTCAAGGAATTCGTTCAATTTCTGGACCACCCGGACAAAATGACGAAAAGTCAAAAGAACAACCCTGTCAGCCGGTATCTGGCTCTGTCGGCGCTGGCGGCAAAGGACGCGGTTGTCGCAGTTCAAAGCTGCATGGAGATTATCGAGTCCGACGACGAAACGTTTCCCGTCAAAGCAACAGCGGCGTACATGCTCAAACAGATCAAGTTGCCCATCGAACCCATCTGGATTCTCGACCAGCTGGATCGGTGCGTACCGGAGCCGATTTTAACCAACTTGCTTCTGGATCGAATTCAATGCTCTGCGTTCCCCGATGACGACGAGGGGGTTCAAGAAGCCCGGGAAATCTACTGGCGGCTGCGTAAACTGTTTGACCGTTTTCCCGCCAAATCCGTCTCCGCGTTTCATCCCGTCTTTCCTGAAATGGAACTGTCCGTCAGTCAGGAACTTCTGTTTGTAGAACTGATGATCTTCGTCAAATCTATTTGGGAAAAAGAGGAACTGGAAGATTTGTCGAAGTTGGCTGTTCAGCTCAAAGCTAACAGCTTTTCCAAGACGTGGTTTATCAGTACTGTTTTGAAATATTACGCTCCCACTCCTGACCCGGATACGTTGGATCCATTAACTCGCAAAGACGATCTGGAACGTTACAAAACCTTTCCGCGAACCGACGCGATTCGAAATTCGATTTTCGATTTCCTGTCAGACAGAACGCCGTCCGTTAAAGAGGAAGCGCTGAAGTTAATCGTTCAGCTGGAAAGTCTGACGGACGACGAACTAACCAAAGTGAAAAGCCTGCTCAAAGCGAAATCCGCTTCCATTCAGGAACTGGCTAACAAGATCATCAAAAAATTCGATTCCCAAACAGAGGACGACAAAAGCGCCGTTCTCTGGACGGAGGAAAACGGGTTCGGCTTGTACGACCCGACGCTCGACTACTCTCTGCCAATTCCTCCCGCAAAGTGCGTAGCCGCACGGGCAGAAGGACCAGATTATGTCTCCGAACAAGCCGGTTTTGGCGCTACCCACGTCCAATCAGGAACCGACCTTGTCGGGCCTGAATATCGTCTGGACAGTTTCGTTCCGAAAAACGCCGCAAACGCTATGGAATTGATTCGTCAGCTGGACAGTTTCATTTCAGAGCATCAATCCGACGAGATTACATACGTCAATTTGCAGGACGCCAAAACGATTACAACCATCGGCGCTATGGAAGCGGACGAAGCACAATCCTTTAGTGGGCATTTCTATGTTAACTATCCGAAAGCCGACCGGGCGGCGCCCGAACTGTGGGACTCGTTTTTTGAAAAGCGTTCCTTTAACATTCTGGAAGGGCTTGCTGCGTTGGCGATTATCGGCTGGAATAGCGCCAGCGACAAAACGCGAAAAGAACTCGCTCCGTTTTACGGCGCCGATTTCAATCCCAAGCCGGGGAAAATCCAGTTTCCCTTTTTCTGCTTTTCCGTCATTGCCCGACAGGTCAATAAACAGCCCGACTTCGATCAGACGCTTTTGTCGATTTTGGAAGCCTTCGTCCAAACGCCAAAAGATTTGCTTTGCAAAACAATACCAGAAAAATATTACTATTCTCAATACGCTGTTATTGGCTTTAGCGAATTCGATTTTTGGTTTGGCTTCTTCAGACGTCTCGCTTTCACACCGGAGAAGCTCGCGTGTCTGTGGCGGCTCTATTCGCAGATGGAAGAACTCTATCGGGACGCGAAAGTCGGCGGTCTGTCGGATATTCTCTATAAAAGCGACCTGTTCAAGGCGTACGATCAGAATATTATTACGCAGCAGCACGTCTTTCTGGCGCTCATTAAATGGCGTTTCGCGGCGAAAGCCGTCTATTCTGCGAACGAGAAAATAGAACCGGAAAAAGATCAACCGCTGCTGACAACCCTGTTCAAACGTATTGCCGATGTGGAACTGACCCGGACGGCAGAACCGACGGGGCTGTCGGGATTCGTTTTCAAAGTCAGTATTCTGCCCGGCGTGGAGTACGCTGTCAAACTTCTGGAAAAGATGGGCGACTTCAAGTACACGCAAACCTTCGGCTGGAACAACAACTGGCTGGAATCCGTCTGCGGTCTGCTTCGCGTCAGCCGACCGGAAGAATCGGATACCGCAGACAATCTGCGTCAGGCGCTCAAAAAGCATCCCATTAAAAAGGAAACGGTTCGACTTATCGAGTTGACAATGTACGCGCCGTGGTATGCGGAACTGGTCGGCGAATATTTGGGGCGACCCGATCTGGCGACAGCGGTCTGGTTCTTTCAGGCGCACGTCCGCGACGAGTTCTCCCCGGAAATGACCGCCCGAATCGCTCGCTATTCCGACGTTACAACTCAGCAGTTCCAAAACGAGGCGATTGATCCGCAATGGCTTCAAAAAGCGATGGACGCTGCGGGACAGGAACTTTTCCCCCTCATGTACGAGGCGTCCAAGTACATCGCCGGCGGGTCGCGCCATCGGCAGATTCAGATTTATATCGACGCCGTCTCCGGCAAGCTGAGCGTCGAACAGATTCAGGCGCAAATCGAGAAGTCGCGAAACCAGAACTACGTCCGCGCGCTGGGAGTTGCGCCGGTTCAGTCGGGTAAAAAGAAAGCGCCGGATTCGTTTGATCAAATGACGTCCAAACAAAAAGCCGACGTCCTGAGCCGCTATCAATTCCTTCAAACGTTTTTGAAACAGTCGAAGCAGTTCGGCGCTCAAAAGCGCGCCTCGGAAAGCGCCGCCGTTGAAACCGCGATAGAAAACCTCGCGCGGCTGGCGGGCTGTGACGAGTCCGACCGGTTCGTCTGGCGCATGGAAAACGCTCAACTCGACGCCGTTCGTCAGACGTTTCAGCCGCAAGACGTCGCTGACGGCGTAACGGTTCGAATTCACGTCTCCGACGGCGGCAAGCCGGAACTGAAATGGGAAGGGCTGCCGTCTGGAAAACGCACGTTGCCGGCTTCCATGAAAAGCGCGCCGGTTGTCAAGCAGCTTCAGGAAATCGTCAAGACGCTGTCGGATCAGCAGTCCCGCATTAAACAGACGCTCGAGCAAGCCATGATTCGCGCCTCGGCGTTCTCCGTTGAGGAACTCGCCGGGCTGAGCGCCAACCCGGTTTTCGCGCCGATTGTCAACCGGCTGATTTGGATTGACGAGTCCAACGTCCCGGGATTCCCGTCAGAGCTTGCCGCGTCGAGCGGTACGGTTCGCATCGCGCACCCACTTGACCTGCTGCAGTCCGGTCGCTGGACGGAGTTCCAAAAGAAGATCTGCGAGGAGCAAATCGTTCAGCCGTTCAAACAGGCGTTTCGGGAACTCTACGTTCTCGACAAAGACGAAAAGCTGGACGGGTTCCGTTCGCGTCGATACGAGGGCTATCAGTTCATGGCGAAAAAGGGCGCAGGAGTTATGAAAAATCGCGGCTGGACTATCGACTACTACGACGGTCTGATTAAACGATACCGGCGCGAGGGAATTGTTGCGATGGTAAACTCGGATTGCTGCTGGTTCACCCCCGCCGATATCGAACCGCCGGTACTGGAAACGATTGAGTTCTGTACCGAGTCCGGGCGTCCCGTCCGGCTGGAAGACGTCCCGCCGCGCCTGTTTTCCGAAACCATGCGCGACGTCGACCTGCTCGTTTCCGTCGCTCACGCCAGCGGCGTCGACCCGGAAGCCAGCCATTCCACGGTGGAAATGCGCTCGCAAATTCTCGCCCAGCTCATTCCAATTCTCCGCTTGGACAACGTCCGAATCGAGAAATCGCACGCCTTTATTCACGGCACGAAAGGGGACTACACCGTCCACCTGGGCAGCGGCGTCTGCCATCAAAGCGCAGCCGGGATGCTCGACATCGTTGCCGTCCATTCCCAAACCCGTGGACGAATGTTCCTCCCCTTCGCCGACGACGACCCCAAAACCGCCGAGATACTTTCCAAAATCTTGCTTTTGGCGAGGAAATAGGGGGGGAGTCCGTGGAAAACCTCACGCGGAGACGCGGAGGAGCGGAGGATGTTCGCAAAGTTTAAAAACCAGACGCTTTAGCGTCTGCTAGAACCGCGTAGCGGTTCAATAATTCTAGCCGTGGGTTTTAACCCACGGAACAAAGAAAACGACAGTATGAATATCGTCAAATAACCTTTTCCCTCTGTCCTCCTGAAAGGAGGGCGGGAGGAAAAGGAACTGAAACGCTTAGGCAAGCCGGGGCGCGTAGAACCGCCCGGAAAAGCTCACGCATAGTTCGCGAAGTCCGTAAAGTTTTAAATGGAGCATTCGCCGACAGGCGAAAAAGACAACAGGGCGGCGATTTCCGCGCCGTTCTTGCTGCGCTATACACAACGTTCAGTCTATTTATTTAAAAAACGTTGAAAAATTGTACCTGTTTGCAGTTTCTCTATTGCAACAACATTATTTTAATTTATAATAACAGTACAGTAATAACTTTTAGCGCATGGCATTTACAAAATGTCATGCGGATAAGAGTCATGAATTTAACCTCGACTTTCCAAACTATATAATTACAATTATCATGAGCCTCGACAATAACTCAAACAACGCTGAAGAAAGCAACATCGAAGAAAACAACAATATCGAGAACGCCATCGCTGAGGAAGTCAACGATATCGAGAACAGCGGTTCCGGAGAGAGCAACAGTTCCGAGGAAAGCATTCAGAATGTTCATTTCGAGGAAATCGCTCACAAATGCGAATCCGAGAAACGTAATACGTCTATCGCGGCAGCTGCTGTGGGAGTATACAACTATCTGATTTTTCTGGCCCTCGGCGTTCCGTATTTTATATTAAGTTTTTTTGCAGGCGTTTCGGAAGGCGTTAACTTACTGATTAATCTCTCGTTATTATTTTTAGTTCTCTTTGGATCGTATTTTATATACAAATCCATGGTTGCTTTTTATCGGATTTCCAAATCAGTCGTCCCGGAAGGAAAAATAATTATCATTAGTTCCTGGGTTGCATTTTTTCTATATATCGGAATTGATATTTTGGCAACACTTATCCTTGGAAACATACCAGTTAATACAAAAGCTCCTGAAGGACTGCCGTTAACGATTCAAACTGTTGGCGCTATCTGTGCAGTTTGTCTTTCAACTTATAGTTTTTATTCTTTCGCCTTGTTCATTTATCGGTTAGCGGCTTATTATCTCCCCAAAAAACCGTCTGGCATTATTGCCGCGATTCTCTTCATCTTTTTTTATTACATAGCCATGATGATATACGTAAACAAACTGTATCAATACTTTGCCGAGCAATCGGATTATAAAGAATATAAAAAGGAATACGCTCAAAAATCGCAAGAGCCTACGATTTCGTAAGCTAATTACAGACGTATGAACAAGAGCCCTCGAAAAGCATCAGACTCGGCTTGCCAGGAATCAGATTTTAAACTACCGATATTTACTCAAAACCATGGAACAGCAATCATTCCTCAACGAACTGAAAACGAAAGTCGAAAACCGCTGCGCGCTCTGGCGCGTCGGCTGGCTGGGAAAGGTTGTCTGTTCGCCGATTTTCTGGATTGAGGCGCTGTTGATTGTATTCGTTGCTTTGGTCATGCCCAACCCGTTACCCATCACGACAGACGACACCAATTCCTACACGCTTAACAAAGTCGATCTGATGAAGGGCTATACGGACATTTATCGAACGCCTGCGTATCCGTATTTTATCAGAACGATTTACACGATTACCGGGGCAGAGCCAATCGAGGTTCGTCTTGCCGAGCCGGGGGAAGAGGCGATTTCCAATCACGTCATTCTCTCAGGTCGCAAGACCTGTCTTTACGTCTATTACGCTCAACTGGCGATTTGGCTGCTGACGTTGATTCCGTTATACAAAGCGCTGCGGCTGATACTTAACTCTCCTTGTCTGCCGTTTTTCCTGACGCTGTTTATCGGTTACACCTTTCTGGACAAACAGGCGTGGATTATCACCGAGCCGTTAGCTATTTCCGCATCGTGCCAATTTTTCAGCATGATGATATTCTACTGGAAACGTCCCAGCCACATGTTGGCGGCAGGAATTAACCTGTTCGCGCTGTTTATCATGATTATGCTTCGCCCGGCGTTCCTGATTCTGCTCCCCTTGCTGGCAGGGTTCTGGATTGCACGGCTTATTCTGTCCTCAACCGACAGGCTCAAGTCGCTTACCGGCGTCGTTGCGCTGGCGTTTGTCGGCGCTCTGCTGGCAGGGTACTGCGAACTCAACAAGCGCAACCACGGGTTGAGAACAGTCTCAAGTGTTAGCGCGATTAATTTAATGGACATCCTGATCAACACCGGATTTTATAAAAACGGGAGCGATTCTGAAATTATCGCTTTGATTGACTCCCACGAAATTGAACCCGGTCCGTATCAGAACGTCATCCGGGCAGATTTAACCAAACGTTTTGGAGACGAGCGGATTCAAATATTTACCTCCGAAACCATCAAAAACAACTTCGTTTCCTATATCATACGAATCGTTAAGCAAATGTATTGGGACATGAACGTCTCCAATTTCGGCTTGATTTACCTTGTCGGCGTCGTAGATTTTCTTTTGACCCTTATATTGTGGATAAGCCTTAAAACCGTTCCGTGGACTCGACTCATTGCTTGGTTGTTTTTCTACACCATGCTTTTTGGCGTGTTTTACGGCGGTCAAGACATCGTCAAAAACCGATATATCCTGTCTCTCATGCCGATATTTTATATTATTTTCGCCAGATACATAGACTTAACGCTTGCCGCGCTGAACCAAAAGCGCCAAGCGTTCATAGAACATCTCAAAACGACGGCGTAGCGCGTCAGCGATTACTCAAATCTCATATTCCGAAGCCGCAGCGCATTGAGGACGACGCAAACGCTCGACAGGCTCATGGCGGCAGCGCCAATCATCGGGGAGAGCGTCCAGCCGAAAACCGGGTAGAACAGCCCCATGGCAATCGGGATTCCTATAATATTATAGAAGAACGCCCAAAACAGGTTCTGTTTGATGTTGACGACAACCGCATGACTGATTCGAAACGCTTCCGGGACGCAGTTCACGTCCGGACGCTGCAAAATGACGTCGGCGGATTCTACCGCAATGTTCGCACCCGTTCCCAGGGCAACGCCAACGTCTGCCTGAACCAACGCGACAGCGTCGTTGATACCGTCTCCAACCATGGCGACAACGTTTCCCGACTTCTGCAGCGCCGCGACCGATTCCGCTTTCTGACCCGGCAGAACGTCGGCGATTACCGTTTCGATTCCTGCCGACTGCGTAATCGCTTGAGCGGAACGCTGATTGTCGCCAGTCAGCAGAACAACGCGTCGACCACTCGACCGTAATCGACCAACAGCGTCCGCCGCGTCCGCTTTGAGCGTATCGCAAACGGCAACCAGTCCGACAACCGCGCCGTCTTTCCCTATCCAAATTGGACGTAGGCCGGACTGAACGCACTCTTCCGCTTTGTCTTTGACTGCTTGCGGAATCGCTATCTCCCGTTCTATCATGAATCGTTCCGATCCCAGCGTCCATACGCTCCCGTCAACCGTACCAACAAGACCTTTGCCGGGGAACAATTCAACGTCTGACGGCTGCGGATAGCTCAAGCCGCGTCTTTTCGCTTCATTAACAATGGCAGACGCCAGAGGATGTAACGCATTGGTCTTTAGGTCAAATAAAGAATTATCCTCTTGCCTACTGCCTACTGCCTCTTGCCTTCTTTCGCTCGCCCAAAACTCCAAACTTGCGGCACAGCAGAGCAGGGCGTCTGCGATAACGGCGTCGGTCGTGAAGACGTCTCCAACAGACGGCGCACCCTGGGTTATCGTCCCGGTTTTGTCGAATACGATGGTATCAACGCGGTCGAACGATTCCAGTGCGGCGGCGGACTTAAACAGAATCCCTCGCTTTGCCGCCTCGCCCAGTCCGACCATAACGGCAGTGGGAGTCGCCAATCCCAACGCGCACGGACAGGAAATAACCAGCGTCGCCACAGCGCACGTCAGGGCGAACTCGACCGACTGCCCGGCGGCAAGCCAGTACACAAAGGCGAGAACCGCCAGCGACAGAATCGTCGGGACAAACACGGCGCAAACCTTATCCGCCAATCGAGAGAGCGGGGCTTTTCCAGCGGCGGCGGTTTCGACCATCTTCGCGATTTGAGCGGGAGCTGCGTCTGCGCCGACTCGAACCGTTTGGATTTCCAGAACGCCCGTCTGGTTTACCGTCCCGGCAGAAACCGCGTCTCCTGGGCGGCTCTCCACTGGCAGCGGCTCGCCGGTCAGAGCGGACGCGTCTATATCCGATTCCCCGCGGAGAATGACGCCGTCAACGGGAATCGACTCGCCCGGCTTGACGACAACCACGGCGCCTGCCTGAACGCTCTCGACGGGAACGTCTTCAATCTGACCGTTAATTAATATGTGCGCCTGACGAGGCGTCAGCTTGAGCAGGGATTCAATCGCTGACGTCGTGCGCTGTTTCGCCTTCCCTTCCAAGGCACGACCGATGGAAATTACAACCAGAATCATCGCTGCGGACTCAAAATAATAATGACCCGAGTCAGCGTGGTTTGCAATCCGATTAATCAAAACAAATACGGAATACAGAATCGACGCACCCGACCCCAGCGCAACCAGAGCGTCCATATTCGGGTTGCCGCGCCACAGCGACGCCAATCCCTGAACAAAGAACTCGCGGTTAATAACCAGAATCGGAATCGCCAAAAGCAGCTCGACAATCCCGGCTATTCTCATATCCTTCAAAAAAGCCGGCATTGGCGCCCCGATCATCGCCCCCATCGCGACGTACATCAAAGCTACGAGAAACGCTATGGAAATCCACAGCCCCCAGCCCGCGGCAGACAGCTTTTGAATCCAGCTTGAAGATTTCTCGGAAACGTCAACCTGCTCAGACGCAATCGGCGCAGCCGGTTCCTCTGGCTCTTCCAGAACAACCTCAAAGCCCGTCTTTTCGACGATTTGAACAACTTTTTCGTCCGCCTCAGCCGAGGGCAGCGCGTTTTCGTCAAATTCCAGCGACAGAGTATTGGTCAGAATGCTGACCGCGACGTTCTGAAAAGCGGGTTCTTTCTTCACCGCCGATTCCAGCCGCATGGCGCAGCCCGCGCAGTGCATTCCGACTATTTTATAATTCTTTTGCATATCCTTCTCGATTGGATTATATCTTGCAGCGTCAAATAGCTATTTTTTTATCGATATGGCTATTGTATACTATTTTATTATTAATTCAACCCCCTACGCCCTTTTCAGAGTTCTCCTTTTAGATATAATACGAGGGAAACTTCTAATAATTCAACCCTAACCCTACGGAGTTTTTCATGTCTGACACTGTAGAAAAAATCGTGATTATCGGCAGCGGACCAGCTGCGTGGTCTGCCGCTATTTACGCCGCCAGAGCGAATCTAAATCCGGTTGTTTACGAAGGTTCCTATACCGAAGAAAACCGGCTGGCAAACAATCTGCCAATGGGGCAACTTTACACAACCACGGAAATCGAGAATTATCCCGGATTCCCACACGGCGACGTTGGCGCGTATTTGAAATCCGCTATCGGAGAAGAACGCTCATACATGCTCGCGCCGCATGAGGAAGGCGGCTCTGTTACAGGTCCGGAACTGGTTGAGTTAATTCGTCAGCAAGCCGTCAATTTTGGGACTCGCGTCGTTTCTGCAGAAATCGTCGATCTGGACGTATCGCAGCGTCCGTTCAAACTGACAGACAACGAAGGTGAAACGTGCATGGCGCAGACGATTATTATCGCTACCGGCGCCCGAGCGAACTGGCTGGGGCTGGCGTCTGAAGAACAGTTCAAAAATCGCGGTGTAAGCGCATGCGCCGTCTGCGACGGAGCGTTGCCTCGATTCCGCAACAAGCCCTTGGCAGTTATCGGCGGCGGCGACAGCGCAATCGAAGAAGCGCTCTATCTGACGAACTTCGCTTCAAAAGTATACCTGATTCATCGCCGGGACGAATTCCGAGCCTCAAAAGCCATGGCAAAGAAAGCTTTCGACAACGAAAAGATTGAAATCCTCTTTAACAGGGTTCCAGTGGAGTTCATCGGGAACGATACAGAAGGCCTAACTTCTTTAAAAATAAAAAGTACAGTCGACGGGCAAGAAATGACGATAAGTGTTACTGGAGTATTTTGTGCGATTGGGCACACGCCAAATACAGCGTTTTTACAAGGAAAAATCGCCCTGACGGAAAAACGCTATGTAGAGCTGCCCCAAGCGCATCGAATGGCAACCAGCGTTTCTGGCATTTTTGCAGCTGGCGACTGCGCTGACGATTATTATCGACAGGCAATCACCTCCGCAGGAACGGGAGCAATGGCTGCATTAGAAGCAGAAAGATTCCTTTCCGCTGAAGAATAATAGCTGAAATGTCAACAGAAGATTGACAAAGAAAGCCAAAAAGACTGAAAAATCGATACAATCGATAATTTTTTAAAAAAGTAAGAAAAATTCGATTTTTTTTCGAAAAATAAAATACATCATTTCAAAAAATGGTGTATAATCATAACAAACAACTTTGGAAACAAAGCGAATTGACTCAAAAGAGTAAGAGCAAAACTCGGGTAACTCAGGTAAAATCGAGAATTATCCAAAAGAAAACGGACTGAAATCGGATAATTTTGGAAAAATTTTCATTTTTTTGCTCCCTACTCACTTGACAAAATTTGAAAATTTAGCCATAATAGGCAAAAGACAAATGAATAAGCTGTAAAGATTATTCAAAAGTCAAAAAACAGTCAAACGAGCATGCAATCGCAAGACTGGTAAAATGGTCAGGTAAAGTTCCGGTGAATTTTTAGATAGAACAAGGTACCTACCACAACAGACGCTTACAAAACAGGGTAAATGAAGCGTCGCGTAAATGGCTTAAGCCAAGTTAAAATTTTATTTTTGTTTTACGTTTTGGAGGAATGATCATTATGAAACGTTTCGTAGTAGCCATGATTGCTTTGGCTTTGGTTTCCGTTAGCTGTATTTCTTACGCTGCTGATTGCGCTCCGGCTTGCGCTCCCGCTGCCGCCGCTTGCGAACCGGCTGCCCCGGCTTGTGACGCTGCTCCGGCTTGCGATCCAGCTCCGGCTTGCGCCCCGGCTTGCAAACCCTGCAAGAAATTCGGTCTCGGTTGCCTGAAGAAGATCCGTTGCTGCAAACCGGCTTGTGCTCCGGCTGCTTGCGATCCGGCTCCGGCTTGTGATCCAGCCCCGGCTTGCGCTCCCGCTTGCGCTCCGGCTTGCAAACCCTGCAAGAAGTTCAACTTCAAGTTCTTCCGTGGATGCAAGAAAGCTTGTGCCCCGGCTTGCGCTCCCGCTTGCGATCCGGCCCCGGCTTGCGCTCCCGCTTGCGATCCGGCCCCGGCTGAACCGGCTTGCGCTCCCGCTGCTGAAGAACCGGCTTGCGCTCCCGCTTGCGCTCCGGCTTGCAAACCCTGCAAGAAATTCAACTTCAAGAAGCTCTTCTGCAAGAAGGCCTGCCGTCCCGCTTGCGCTCCGGCTTGCGCTCCCGCTGCTTGCGAACCGGCTGCCCCGGCTTGCGATCCAGCTCCGGCTTGCGCTCCGGCTTGCAAACCCTGCAAGAAACTCTGCTGCAAGAAGGCCTGCCGTCCCGCTTGTGTAAAGAAGGGTTGCTTCAAGAAGGCTTGCCGTCCGGCTTGCGCTCCCGCTTGCGCTCCGGCTTGCGAACCGGCTCCCGCTTGCGCTCCCGCTGCCGCTTGCTAAGTTAAGCTGAATTTAATCAACAAATTTGATTACTGATTTATAATAAGTAACTGGTATATCTACCCTGTGATTAGGCCAGTGAATCAAGGAACCCCGTTCAATCGACGGGGTTTTTTGTTTTATATTCAGAATTAACTCGTCATTCATTTGATACCCCAACTTGACTTTTATCGCAAACTCGTTATAAAATATTGTATTACTAAACCGTTCCTATTGTTAACCGATACGATATCATGCCTAATGCGATCACATTCGATTCACACAACCTTGACGATACTTTAATCTTGGGCAAAGTCCTGGAAGCTGCAATTCCTGACGGAACTGTTGTATCCTTGACTGGAGCGTTAGGCGCAGGGAAAACCGCTCTGGTTCGCGCTATTGCCGCTTCTGGCGGTGAGAATCCGGAAGACGTTTCCAGTCCCACGTTTGTTTTAATCCAAGAATATACTGCCGGTCGGCGACCGATTTATCATTTTGACGCATACCGCATTGCAGACGACGACGAATTTCTTGAATTAGGACCCGAGGAGTATTTTGATTCCAACGGCATAACCTTTGTAGAATGGGCGGACAGAGTTGTCAATTGCCTTCCGGATAGCTACATTCAGATTTCAGTTGAGCACACTGGCGACTCTTCAAGACGATATATCATTGACGCCATTGGCTATCAATATCAGAATTTTCTAAAAAATCTGGCAGATAATCCGATTTTTCTGTGAAAGTTTCATAAAATATGTTGCAATTTTTAAAATGGTCTGATATAATTTATTGATAGAATTATATATTGTTTGGATTCCAGTAATTTCAATCATTAACATCTATTAACGACAAGGAATATTATCATGGCGTTATCAGAAATTGACCGCAACCTGCTTGACCGTTGTTTGCAGCAAAAGCCTCGAGCATGGGAAGATTTTGTGGATCGTTTTATTGGTCTGATTACGCATGTCGTTAAACATACCGTTCAATCCTCATCTGAAACATTTACCTCAGAGGACTACGGCGATTTTTGCAATGAGATTTTTCTAACATTCATAGAAAACGATTTCGCTGTATTGCGTCATTTTCGAGGTCAAAGTTCTCTTGCAACCTATTTGACAGTTGTTGCACGCAGAAAAATGGTCAAGCTTCTCAACAAGCGAATGGATTCTGTTATCCTTACAGACGACGTTTCCTCTTTTGACGAAGACGACGCATTAAATTATCTGTACGATCGCGACGAGGTCGAGAACCTTCTTGCGGAACTTCCGCCGGTTGAAGCGGCAATTGTTAAACTGTTCTATCTTGAACAAAAGCAGTACAGAGAAATCAGCGCAGAATTGAACATTCCAGAAAACAGCATCGGTCCGATTCTTAATCGCGCCAGGCAGCGCCTGAAGAACAAGTAGTTTTTATTCCCAGATGTTGTTTTCATTTCAGAATCTTGACTCCACCAATCTGGAAGCGCTTCGCTGGTCAGTAATAAATGAGGCTTCGGAAGACGTCTGGTTTACAGCTGAGGAGCAAACTGGCGGCTTGGGGCAGCGCAATCGAACGTGGATTTCTCCTGTTGGGGGCGTTTACGCGTCGGTTTTATACGATCCGCCTCTGATTATTTCTGACCTGTCTCATCGCGGTCTGATTACTCTGGCAGCGGGAAACGCTGTTTTTGAGTTAATCAGGGAGATTATATCAGAATACAGCGCCGACGTTGAGCCGTTAAAAATTCACTGGCCCAACGACGTCTACTACGATAACAGAAAATTATCGGGAATATTGACCCAAAGCGCCAGCAGAGGAAAGCTCGTAACCGGGATCGGAATCAACGCCAACGCGTCGATTTCCGTTTCAGACGCAAATCAGCCGATTTCGCTAAAGGAAATACTTCAAAAAGAAGTCAATTTGAGTATAATAATTGATAGACTTCAAAAGAGCTGGAACGATCAGATTCGTCAACTTGCGCTTGACGTTCAAAATGGATCAGATGACTACGTCAAGCAAACGGAGCAAAAGCTCGCTTGGCTGGGAAAGACGGTTATGGTAATTCAAACAGACGAGTCTCAACAGCCTCCCGTATCCGGCGTCCTGACGGGTCTGACGTCTATGGGCGCGCTGAGAATTCAAACCCCAGACGGCGAACGAGTTCTCGTTTCCGGCTCAGTGCGAGCGACAAGTACCTAGTGCATAGTACTTAGGACGCAAAGCGCTCCCCTAGCGCTATGCACTAATAAAAATACCCAACTTTCATACAAACATCCCCATGACGCAATTATTGACCGCTATCGGCATATTCGTTTTTTTCTTTCTGGCAATTGGGCTTGTCCAGTTGCTGGGATACAGAAACATGATGTGTTCCTGCAAGGCGCGACGATACGTTCAAATGCGTCAGCAGGGAATTAAAGACGTTCAAAAAGCGCAGGAAGCGCCGGAGCTGATAACGTCAATAGAAACAATTGCATCCCAAAGCAATTCCAGTCAATCCGATTCACAGGAAACCGAGCCATGAAAATTGCCGTTATTAGCGACACCCACGGAAACGTTCGTTCGGTTTCCGAGGCGTTGAGCATTTTGGAAAGCATGGACGTCAAAACAATATTACATTGCGGCGACGTCGGCGGCGAGACGATCGTTCAAATGCTCGCCCCGTTTGACGCTCATATTGTTGGCGGCAATTCGGACGAATGGATATCGCTGGAAAAGGCGGTTAAAAAAGCCAATCTGGACTGGCAGGGCGAATTCGGCTCCTTCCAGGCGGAGAGCGTCAAGATCGGATTTACTCACGGACACCTGTTTGATCTGCTCGACAAGGAGGTGAACAGCGGTCGTTGGAATCTCATTTGCACGGGGCATACGCATATTGAGGAATACTCTATTGAGTCGAACGGAACTCTTCGGCTCAATCCAGGCGCATTTTATCGGGTTCCTACGCCCGGCTTTGCGATTGTAACCGTTATTGGCGATAAAATCAGCGTCGAGCATATTCATTTATAGCTATTAAAAGGACTTGTCGTCCTTGCAATTACGCATAAAGACGGTATAATTGAAGTGGAAGATGAAAACCGTTTAAGCCATTCAAGGCGTTAACATTATTGGAGATAGTCGTGTCATCATTTTACGTTATCGAAGGACCAGACAGAGGGCGTCGTTTTGAACTTCTCCCCAACCGGGTTGAAACCATCGGACGAGAAGAAGGCGCAACCGTTCAATTGCACGATACGGAAGTTTCGCGCAAGCACGCTCGAGTTGTATACGATAGCGGACGCTATGTGATTACAGACCTGAACAGTTCTAACGGCACATTCATCAATCAGAAGCGCATTACGACCGCCGCCATCAACAGCGGAGACAAAATCGAAATCGGAGCCACCTGTCTGCAATTCACGCAAACGCCCTCTTTGCAACAGGACGATTCCGGCGCATCGAGCATCAGTTTTGAAATTCCCGGCGACGATCATTCTCAAATCGTCCAAACGATGCGGCATTCAGATAGCAATCGCGCTTTTTCCGTTCAGGACTGTCAATCGTTCCTCAGTTCTTCCCTGGATAAAACAGAACAGGCGGAAACCTATTTGCGTCTGGTTTACGAAACCGCCAACGCGCTCAAATCGACAGGGTCAATCGACGACCTGATGGAAAAGATTCTCGATCTGATTTTCCAGTGGATTAATCCGGATCGCGGATGCATTATTCTTTCTGATCCGCATACGCACGAACTTCAAATTCGATGTTTTCGCGTTCGGGAACAGGGCGTCAGCGAGAAAATGTCCATCAGCCGAACCATTCTCGACTACGTTACCAGCAAAAAAGAAGGCGTTTTAACCAGAAACGCCATGGACGATTCCCGATTTGACTGCGCCGCCAGCATCGTTCACCAAAAGGTCAGCGAAGCCATCTGCGTTCCGCTCGACGGGCGATACGGCGTCGTCGGGGTGATTTATATCGACACCGAAGCCAACGATGCGTTGAGTCAATCGTCTCAAAAAGGCTCGTCGCTCGTTCGGACGGCTCATTTCGATGAAAGCCACCTCAAAATGATGATTGCAATTGCGCATCATGCTGCAATTGCCATTGAGGACATCCGCTTTTATTCCGCCATGATCCAGTCGGAACGTCTGGCAGCGATCGGTCAGACGGTTGCCAACCTGTCGCACCACATCAAAAACATCCTTCAGGGCGTCAGCGGAGGAAGCTATTTAATTCAGTCCGGGCTAAAAAATCACGACGAATCCCTGATTTCCAAAGGGTGGAGCATCGTTGAACGCAATCAGGGGAAGATTTCATCTCTGGTTATGGATATGCTCACGTTCAGCAAAGAACGAACGGCAGAACCGGAGCTGGACAACATGAACGACGCTCTGGGCGAAGTCGTCGAACTGATGAAACCGCGAGCGGAAGAGTTTGACGTCAAATTGACCTGGGTTCGCAACGAGCAGATTCCCGAGTTTTATTTTGACCGGAATTTGATCAACAGAGCGGTTTTGAACCTGATTACAAACGCCATCGACGCCGCGGCGGAAAACGTCAGTCAGCAGCTGGCGGACATGTCTGGAGCGTCCAAGAGCATACCTCAAGGCGCCGTCAGCGTTACTCTATCCTGGGGAGAAATCCCGACGAACGTGCGAATTTCCGTTTCCGATAACGGAGCAGGCGTTCCCGCCAATCAGGTTGAACAGATTTTCATCCCCTTTGTTTCCACAAAAGGATCAAAAGGCACCGGGCTGGGATTGCCCGTTGTGAAAAAAGTCGTTACAGAACACGGCGGAACCGTTACCTGCGTCCCGCTGGAAAAAGGCGGAACAGTCTTCCATATAGACCTGCCGTTCCGAAAAGACCAGGATGAAGAAGACTCGGCAAAGACAGGAGAATGAAAGGCGGTAACGGAGCGAACGAAGTGAGCGTAGTTACGCTTAGGCGAGCCACGGGTGTAAACCCGTGGGTTTGAGCGCAGCGAACGAAAACAAAAATCGAGCGCGAAGCGCTTCCGCTAGAACCACGTAGCGGTTCAATGTTTCTAGCCGTGGGTGAAACCCACGGGCGGCGAGGCGCCGCTCCCATTCCGCGCTACCGCGCGAAACGTATTATAATCGCTCCCGTTGGTCGCTTAGAACCCCGTAGCGGTTCAATGTTTCTAG
>JAFSMW010000022.1 GCA_017447745.1 Thermoguttaceae bacterium | reverse complement strand
GCCCCCAGATTTATCTGGGGGAATAAACAAAGACGCCACTCTCCAACCGCTTCCGGTCCCCTCCCTTCCCCGCGCCTATTGGCGCGGGGAAGGGAGGGAACTTCGTGCGTTATATTACTATTTATGCCGTTTTGAATTCCACGCCTAAAGGCGTGGACTATGTTCAATTGCTAATTTTATCTATTTTCGCAACCCAAGATTTATCGCACCCATTCGGAATTAGGAATTCGGAATGCGGAATTACGCTTCGCGCTCCACCGTGTGCGTCTTCAGATCCGTATTCCTTTGCTACGGCAACTGCTCGCAAAAGAAAAAAGGTTCATCCGATAACCAGTTTCGCAGATGTCGGATGAACCATTTGTTTAATTTACAAAACTCCTATTCAAATTGAGCGGGAAGATCGCAAATCTTTAATTGCGTGAGTTCTTCTGGAGAACATTCATGAAGAATGCCTGCAAGTCTGTTTGCCTGATTGGCATACGCTCTTTCGACGATATTTCTCACTAAACGTCCATTGCCAAAAGATTTGTCTCGTTGCGAGTATAAAACCTTCAGTTTCTCCTTGAGTACGTTGAGCGCTTCTTCATCTGGAACCATGCCGTATGAATCGCATAACGATTTGAAAATGTCAACCAGTTCTGTCGGAGAATAGTCGTCAAACAACAGGTGTTTGTTGAATCGACTTTGCAAACCGGGGTTTGAGTTAAGGAACTCGTGCATCAGATCCGGGTACCCTGCCACAATGACAATCAAGTCGTCGCGATTGTCTTCCATTGCCTTAAGCAGAGTGTCAATGCTTTCCTGTCCAAAATCATTGGAATAATTCTGTTTAAGCGTATACGCCTCGTCAATAAACAGAATTCCGCCAATTGCCTTTTTAATAACGTCCTGAGTTTTAATTGCCGTTTGACCGATATAACCAGCAACCAGACCGGCACGATCGGTTTCAACCAGCTGACCCCGGGACAACAAGCCAAGCTGATAGTAAATTTTAGCCAAAAGACGCGCAACCGTCGTTTTCCCCGTTCCTGGGTTGCCTGTAAACACCAAATGAAGGGATAACGGCTGTTGATGTTTCAGTCCCAGTTCTTCGCGTTTCTTTTGAACAATGATCATGTTTACTAACGATTGAACGTCGTCTTTCACTTTTTGAAGACCTGTCATATTGTTCAATTCGTCCATGCAACGTTGCAGATTTTCTTCTGTTCGAGGAGGCAAAGAATCCTCTGGCGACTCTTCCCCATCCTCTGATTCCTCATCGGTAGTTGTGGAATGGTTTGTTTGAGGAGAGTTGTTTTCTTCGTCGGTCTGCGATGACTGAACATATTCCTCCAATTCCGCCATTAAATTGGCAAAACGGGTTGTAGTAACCGGAGAAAACTGACGAATCTGAAAAAAGCGTTGACCAAACAGCTTATAAAACATGCAGCATGTATTAAGCAATTCGTCGTCGTGCGTCGAATCTCTGATAATTTCAGCAATTACAAAAGTGGGAGGAAGTTTAAAAGAATTGTTGTCCGAAACGGATTGACGAAATTGTCGGATATAATCCCCATCCAGATTTAATCTCAGGTTTTCACGAAAAAACTGGATCTCCTCTGGAAATATCTGAGATTCGTTCACACAGCAAAACAGGATAAAGTTGGCTAAATCCAGTTTAAAAATACGTTCCAAACTGTTGTCTGACAAGTCAGGAAACAGATTTTTGTGATTGGCAAAGGTTACTGAAATAATGTCTGCAATATCTTTTAATGAATTATCCATGGCTATTCAAATTATTGCAAATGTCAACAAACGAAAAAAACGTTATAACGCACTGAACTGACTTTTACACAGTTTTGATAACGGTTTTGAAATCCATCCTTAGCTAAATAAATCCTTGAAAAAATTGATAATGCCGTCAAAGAACGAAGGACTGCTGTTTTGTCTTCGCGTTGGCGGCGGCGAGTTCGTCTGTGGCGGCGGAGCGCTCGGTCTTGAATTTGTCGAAGTCGTCGTTCGCTGGACGCATCCGGGGGTGGGGGCGCTTGTCCGACTCCTTCTGGAACCGGGCTGAACTATCGTGATTTCGCCCGTTATGGGGTCAATGCTGTAGCTGTTGGAATCAATTGTTCCAGTATCCGGATTGATTTGAGGCGTCGAGGAAGTCCTGATGCTATCCTGAATAAAATTCTGCAAGCCCAACAAAAAATTGAACAACGTCACATTTTTGTTTTTAAGGTCGTCAATAGTGCAATTATTATATAAACGTATAAAAATCAATTGATAAATTATAAAAAGCGTATAGGCGTAACTGTTTTCAGCGTCGCTGTCGTTTTCCAACGCGGTTACGCCGTTAGCGATATCTGCGTTGACCAAAACCTGGAAGGATAACGGAAGCGTGGTCAAAATGGAGTTGTCAATGTTGTCGTTTGCGGCAGAATTTCTGCAATCCGCATATGTTGTAGGTTGACCGATAATGTCAGAAATGACATTTATATTCAAATCGTTCTCTGGCGAACGCGTGCATAAATATGACAGAATGTTCATCAGATTGTATTTGATCAGGTAATCGGTTGTACAACCCTGGATTCCCAAACTGGCAGCTCCTTGACCCGCTTCGTCAAGCTGTCTGGCATAACTGTAGATTACCGACAATGATGTTAAAATATCATCATTTTGCATAATGTTTTAGTTTCTCCTTATTAGCCTTTTTTTGACTTCATGACATAACAACCAGCAATAATGGCAATAATCAGCGACAGCACAAAATTCAAGCCGAAAAACATGGATACGCAAAATGCAATTAATCCACCAAAAAAGGCGGCTCCCGACGAATCGTTTGGATTGGGATTTGAAGGAGGACGATAACCTCCTCCGCCTCCTCCTCCGTAATTGTTGTTTTGCGGTTGACCCGTGAGCTTAACATTCCCGTATTGATCAATCTCGTAATTTAACAACAATGTTCCACATTGATCATTCATTATAACACCTGTTATTCTTCATTGCTTCCTTGAGGATTTTCGGTTTCTGCAGGCGTTTCCGTTTCAGACGAATCGGAAATAACGTCTTCAGCATAAGGAACAATGATGCTGGTTGTGATTTGAAGCGGTTGCGTAAACATGGGATCAGTATCCGGATCGCAAGTGTTGCAAATCAGTGTAAACTGAGTCAAATGGTTAATAACGCGAGGCTTGTAGTTTGGATTGTTTCTGTTTAACAAGTCCAGCGCGATTTTAACCGCAATGATGGTTACAAAGTCAATATCGGCAGAAATGCCCGGTTCAAACGAAGCCTTTTCCAGGTCGGCTTCAGTCGTATAGAACCTGCGGTTTTGATTGACTCGACCGGAAATGTTTCCAACGCTTGCCATCAGGTCGGTATAGGTTGGCATGCCGTCAGGCAGGCAATAAAAGATTTCGCCCGCATAGGCGCGTTCCCAACATCCAATTGACATGAACGCAGAATGCGATTCCTGAGCCAGTTGGTTGGCGTACAGATCGCCTTCGCGGTTGTCCGCTCCGCCGATGAAAATGGTGTTTTCATCGCAGAAATTGCTCAAAACGTCCAACGGCGCCTGTTGAATCAGACAGTTGAATGTAATCACATTGGCGTAGGGGTTAATGAGCAGGATGCGATCTTTAAGAGCTTCTGTTTTATAACGACCGACGTCCAGCATTCCGCACTGATGACGACAGATGTTATGGTATCCGAAAACATCCGAGTCGATCAGGATGAAGTTGCCAACGCCAGACTTGGCAAGCTCAAGCGCAACAAGGCTGCAAACGGAACCGCATCCAATCAGAACCGCTTTTTTGGAAAGCATGATGTCGGATTCCAAAATGCCAACGTTGCGTGAAAAAACGTCCAGCTTTAGCGAGTAGCGCTCAATTGAACACTCTTTCATGTCAACCAGCGATACCAAAACCAGACCGTGTTCGTCGCGGTATCCGATAACGCTTGAGGAGCTCAATTGTTCTTGTTCAAACAACTGCTGAGCTTCAGGAGTCAAAAGCGAAAGCTCAAAGTCAGGCGCGGAATCGCCTTTGCGGAGCGCTTCTTTAATTTTCTCCAGATCGAAAGTTGCCTGAATTCGTTTGAAATCCTGAAAACGGATGGACGAAATGTCGTTAAAAGGATTGCTCGAAAAAATGTATCCAATTTTGGAAAGGGACTTGTCGTTAAAATTGGAGTCATTGACAATTACATTGTAATAATGCGTGTTGGAAATGTACTTTCCATACAGCGGACCAACGTACTCTTGTTCCAAAGTGGTTGGAAAAGCGACTGTTGCCGGATTCTTTGCTTTTTCAGGTGAAGGCGATGTATTCATAGTTGCGTTTATTGTTAAGGTTAAAGGTTAAATGAACAGTTTAGTAAACGACGTCCTAAAGGGAACCCGTGTTGCAATTGATTCGTTGTTGAATTGCCTCAAACAATCAATTGGGGACACGGGATAAAAGTTCTTTTCAGCTGAGGCTGCCGTTTTTTACAGCAGTTATTACTGCATATCGCTAGCGTCAACGCTGTCGTTTCCGACTTCCGGACTGGCTGTTTGAGCCGGCGCGGCGGTCTGGTTGTCAAACGCATCGGTAATAGTCCCGCTCCTGTACATGGAAGGAGCCGGCGATTCCTGAGCGCCGTTTGTTGACGGCTCGTCCGTTGGAAAATCTGTTGTTGATCCTTGATCCAATTGGTTTTCCAGAGCGCTTTTGGTTTCTGGATTGTCGATTCGATTGTCGTTTGGATCCTTATCTGATGTTACCGTATTGTCAGCGGGTTCTTCAGGATAATCCGAGTTCTTGCCCGCCGGAAACGAATCTTCATCGTCTGCAATTTCGGGCTCTTTGCTTTCGCTTTTTCCAACGACTGGTTCCGAAAATTCAGGATCGCTTGCTTGAACCTTGGATGGAACAACAGGTTCCTGAAATGCCGCTTCCTGCTGAATGCCTGCTGGCTGAATAACCGCTTCGCTTGTTTGTGGAAGTCGTTCGGCGCCAGTTTTAGGAGCCGGTTTGAGGAACAAAAATATGTTAACAGACAGCAGCAAAATCAGTAACGCTTCCAATATTGCGTTGGCAATTTTCAACCTTGAACTGTCGCTGTTGTTGCAGCTTTGTTCAGGCGTCTGACCAGTGGCGCCTGCCTCTGGGATAACAAGGTCGTCTGCTCCATGCGCTTCAACCGGTTTACTCGTTCCAAAGTGCTTTAATTGGAAATACTCTTCGGGGATGAAATCGTCGCCCACTTCGAATCCAATTCTTTGGTATTGAACCTGGTTGTTTCCGTGGCAGGTAACATGGTAAATCGTAAAACGGAATCTGGGGTCGATATTAACCAGACCGGAAATGGCTCCATACTGGTTATTGGCGCTTGCAAACAAATAGTTTGTGCCGTCGTCCGTTCCGGAAAACGTATCCATGTGACCGGGATGTCTGTGCCATAATCCCAGAACCTGGGGCGGAATTTTGTATTGAATAGCTACGCGATTGGCAACATAGTTGACAAACTCCGTATCATATTCAAAATACGCGTATTGGTTAATCGATTCTTTTCCTGGAGGAATGGCTTCTGTAACAATCCAGAAACCGTTATCCAAAATGTATCCAAGCAGAATGCCTCCGGTTTCAACAGGGTCTTTTGCAAAAGTTTCTGAAACGATTGCATTATACGCACGACTGGAAAAAATAATCGTTTGGTCTGACGGAGTCTCTAAATACTTTTGGAATCTTTTCTTGGAACGTCTGTCCATATTGTATGAACCTCCGAAATTGAAGCTCTCTTCGGGATCAGAGTTACCATTCTGACTATTCTGTTCCTGATTCGACATTTCAGTTAAATCTCCAGGATTCTGTTGGTTATCGTCCTGGAAGTTCGAGTTTTGAATTACGGCATTGTCATGTTTTCTGTACGAATCCTGATAATAAGCGCCTTGGTCGCCCGCGTTTTGAGCCGCGGGTTTATCGACCGAATTTAACAAACCCTGAAGATAAGGATCCTGGACGTTCGCGTGTCGATCTGAGGGCGTTTCGGAACGACCGTACGCATTCCTCAGATTATCGTTGCCTATCGAATTCGAATTGTTTATCGAATTATTATCAGTATAACCATTTGGGTTATCATCATGATTTTGACCAAAACCATCTGGATTTAAATTGAAACCGTCCGGATTTAAATCGTCATTATAATTTGGATTGTAGTTGTTCATAATTCTCACCTAAATATCTTTATCACCTAAATACCATCTGATTTATCAAATTCCTGTTGAGTCAATTGACCAGCCAAAACCAGTTCGTACGCAGCCAGCCATTTTACCGCCCAACGAAGAACTGTAGCGGCTGACGTTTCCATGCTGCCGCGACCGACATGCATGTTATCCGCCTGGTTCGTGCAAAGGTAAACGCCTTCGTCTCCATGAAGCAGATGATGAGGACGCCACCCTGTTGCATTAATAAGCGTTTCGATATCCGGTTGCTTCAAAAAAACATGGACGGAACTTCCCATCTGTGCATACGGATGGTTGTTTTGGTAAACGGCTTCGACCAGCCAATCCCAGCCGTCATCGCCAAGCAAACCGGGTCGCAACGTTCCCGTCCAAACCAGTTTGCCGTCATAACGTCGGGTTAAAGTAAACTGGGGAAATGACACCTGCATTGCTGCAACTTCAGCCTCAAGACGTTCTGGTTCTTTTTCATACCACTGTTCATACGCCAGTTTTCCTGGAGGAATCGTCAGGGTCGGCTGACCGGAGCGACCGGTTACGTCTCCATTGGAGCTTAACCGAATCGGATTTCCGGTTCGGAGAGCTTCGCGAATCTTGCGCTGGGCTTCCGTCAAAGCGGGGTTGGTTGACGCCAGTTTTCCTGGAGGAAT
>JAFSMW010000021.1 GCA_017447745.1 Thermoguttaceae bacterium | reverse complement strand
TATCGGAGACGTCGGCGGGCGGAAAGAGGTCGACAACGACAAGACGCTCGACATGATCGCTCGTCAGACTCTGGCGCACGCTCGCGCTGGCGCGGACATGGTTGCCCCGTCCGGCATGATGGACGGCATGATCGGAACGATGAGAACCGCTCTGGACGCGTCCGGGTTCGCTCATTTGCCGATTATGTCCTATTCCGCCAAGTACGCCAGCGCGTTCTACGGTCCGTTCCGAGAGGCGGCGGAATCCGCTCCGAAGTTCGGCGACAGACGCTCTTATCAAATGGATATAAAAGCCGGAATCGGTCAGGCGATGCGGGAGATTCAGCTCGACATCGACGAAGGCGCGGACATCGTCATGGTCAAGCCGGCGTTGGCGTATCTGGACGTTATCCGCCTGGCAAAAGAGCGATTTCCCGACCTGCCGCTGGCGGCGTACAACGTTTCTGGAGAATACTCGATGGTTAAGGCGGCGGCTCAGCTGGGCTGGATTGACGAACGGCGAATTGTAGAAGAGTCGTTGATTGCTATCGCCCGCGCCGGGGCGTCAATTGTTATCACGTACTGGGCGGAAGACGTCGCTCAATGGGAGAAATAAAAATGCCAAAAACAGTTATACTCGTTTCAATCGCTCATTTGCGAGAACAGGATTTATCTCGACTGCCCAACCTCGTCAAGGCGTGTCAAAAAGGACAGACGGTTACTCTCAAGCCTACGTTTCCGTGCGTTACATGCCCGATTCAGGCGAACATGACAACCGGCAAACTGCCCAACAAACACGGCATCGTCGGGAACGGGCTGTACTATCGCGACAAACATTTTCTGGAAATGTGGACGGGCGACAACTCCGTTATCGAAACCCATCAGATTTGGGACGTTCTGGAACACAGCCAACAGGAAATCGAGTCCGCCGTCTGGATGCCGCTGCATTCCAAGTTCTGCGAAGCGGACTACGTCTGCACACCCGCGCCAATTCACAATCCGGACGGGTCGGAAACGCTGTGGTGCTGGTCGCGCCCGGAATCGCTTTACGGAATGCTGCGTGACAAATACGGCGATTTCCCGCTGATGAACTGGTGGGGGCCGATGTCCAACATCGTTTCGGATACGTGGTCGGTCGATTCCGCCATCTATCTTGCTCAAACGCAGCGACCGTCGTTCTTCTACATCTATCTGCCGCACACCGATTACGAATCCCAAAAATTCGGACCGGACAGCCCGCAGATGATGGCTTCGCTGGACAAGTACAACGCTCTGATCGGGAAACTTGTCGACGAAATGACCGCCGTTTACGGAGAGGAAAACCTCGTTTGGCTTTTCGCCGGCGAGTATTCTATCGTTCCCGTTGACCATGTAACATATCCCAACCGGATTTTGCGCGACGCCGGTCTGCTGAAAACGATTTCGGAAGCGAGCGTTCCCAACCCGCACGTCCATCACGTTCCCGGCATGCCTCAAAAAGAGCTGACGGGAAAAGAAGAACTCATCGACTTTGCCAACACGCCGGCGTTTGCCGCGGCGGATCATCAGTTTTCGCACGTGTATCTGCAAGACCGCAGCCCGGAGAATGTAACAAAAGTCGCTCAGCTGTTTGAGGGGAAAGAAGGGTTTGACGACGTCGTTTACGGCGATCGTCTGACAGATTTCGGACTCAATCACGAACGAACCGGCGATCTGGTTTTGGTTTCCGCGCCGAACTCCTGGCAGGCGTACTATTACTGGCTCGACGACGCCAACGCGCCGTCGTTCGCCCATACGGTTGACATCCACCGCAAACCCGGCTACGACCCGTGCGAGCTGTTTTTCGATCCGACCATTCACGGCATTCCAACCAACGCCTCGCTGATCAAAGGCTCTCACGGCGCCCCCGCCGTCGAAGAAAACCAGAAGACCGTTCTGGCGGCGTCTGAAAACGTAACGTCTGAAACGGAACTTGCCGACGTTGACGTTTTCGAAATCGTCATGAAAGCCTACGGGTTTGACAGTTACTGAAAAGTATAACGTAACAATCAGTTTTTATGAAGTTATGCTGGCGTTTCATACTGACGTTTATTATCGCAATTGCAGTAGTAATACTTGGAATTGTCAGCATACTTTTAATCGATAAACCACTGATATCGCAATCAAGACTGGCGTCTGCGCCCAAATCGTATTTTTTTGAACCTGATAATAATACTAATACGTTTTCTTCAAAGGAGAATGGCATACTGGTTTGGAGTTCGGGGAACTATACTAATCCTCAAATATATGACGATATTTACATCTTCGATTTACAGAATCCAAACGAGGCTGTGAAAATTCCTCTTAAGAGTTTCTTTGACGACTTAAATGGCGAGGAAGAAATTGAAATAGACGTTTGCGCGGCGTCTCCGAGCGGGCGGTATTTTGCAATGATCGCCAAGAATGAGATACGGTCGTTTTTGGTTCTCGCGTCGTACGACAAAGAAAGTCGATCCGTTAGCCTTGTCAGCAAATTAGAGATTAACCATTTTTATTCAAATATCTGCTGGACAGACGATGAAAAGAAATTCGTCATGTACAATTCGCACCCGTCAAGCGCCGTTCAGGATCGCAGAATCGTTCTTTATGATTGCGAGAAAAAGACGCTTGCCGCGGCGGCGAATCTTGACCGATTCCAGAATCACAAAGCTCCTATCATAGACGTCGCGGTTCAAAACAATGCGGAATCGGTTTTGATTGCTTTTGATTCCGGACAAATAATATCCTGGCGTCCTGCGACTGACGAAGTTAAGGAAATCCATAGTTTTAAAATTGACGGCAATATCCAACGCGCCAAATTTAACTGCGACGGAACTCTGCTGGCGGCTTGTGTTATGGACGGTTATTTTGACGAAGGCTTTCCCAATCTGCATTTTCAAATTCTGGATTTGCGAAACAACGCGGTTCTGTACGAGAAAAGAGTTCCGCATTATATAATGTTCATTACCTGGTCGCCGGATTCTTCAGTTCTGGCGTTCTCAGATGAACTGGGTGTAACCATTTTGAACTGCAAACCGATTCTGTTCTATTCCTCTTCCAGCTTTATTTTTGACGAGAACAAAGAGGAGAATATCGACGACAATTACAAAAAAGGGATTTTCCCGATACCTAAAGAATGTGCCAAAAAATTCCCCGCCGAGCATATCTATAGAACGCTCTACCGATTTACAGATAATTGCGCTATCAATCTATACGATAACAAGAGCGGATATATAGCCTATTATGCCAAAGGCAGTCCTGTGGCTGCTCCCGGTTATCCCGTCTTCATACGCCTTCGTTCAATTGAAGATATTAACATCGTCGATGGTAAACTGATATTAATAAAGATTGATATAAGATAAGACGGACGAACTAAACTCGAACCGAGATTTCTTCGGGTCGTTTTTCCATTGGCAGGCGAGGACGCCTGCGGTCGACGCGGACGTCGACCCTCCGAAACGCAAGCGCTCCCCCGAGATTATCGCTTGGGTCAACTCCTCCCTCCTCACTCCTAACTCAATCGAATTCGCCTCCCAAAAATACAACTACGTCCCAGCCCTCCCCCCTCTCTTGTAAAGAGTACATTATAGCGCTATAATTAAATCAGAAGTTTGAGGACGGCGAAAAGCGTCGGCTGTGCGCGTCCTTTGTAAAAGCTATCACATCAGATTTTTACAACATACTATCATGCCATCAGTATCAATAATAATGGGGTCCAGCAGCGACTGGCCAAAGATTAAAAATTGCGCTCTGATTCTCAAGGAATTCGGGGTCGAGTTCGACGTTCGCGTCTTTAGCGCGCACCGCACGCCCAAGGCGTTGGAAGCGTTTGTCAAGTCCGCGCCGGAACGCGGAGTCAAGGCGATCCTGGCTGCCGCCGGCGGCGCCGCTCATCTGGCGGGCGTTATCGCGTCCATGACCGTTCTGCCGGTTATCGGCATTCCCGTTGAAACAAACCTCTGCGGCGGGCTGGATTCCATGCTGTCGATGATTCAGATGCCTGGCGACATTCCCGTTGCGACCGTTGGCGTCGGCTCTGGCGGAGCGAAAAACGCCGGCATTCTCGCTGTAGAAATTCTGGCGCTGTCCGACCCGGCTCTACTGGAAAAGCTCAATCAGTATCGCGTCAAGATTGCGGAAAAAGTCAACGCCATGGACGAGAAGCTCCAAGAGACAATCAAGGAAGAGTTGGGTTGAGAGAGGCAGTAGGCAGTAGGCAAGAGGCAATAGTGTTTTTTCAACTACTGCCTACTGCCTATTGCCTAATGCCTGCTATTTCCTTCTTTTCTTCTTGTAGTTCGGTTTCTTTTCCGGGAACTGATAATCGAATCCCGGTTCGACCGCGTTGGGGTCGTGGGGCTTGTACTGGAAGTTTTCTTCTTTTGTAACAAGCGGAGCCGGTTTGGCAAACAGCGTTCTGACAAAGAAGTAAACGATAATCAACGCCATGAGAAGAAGAATCCCGTTGGAAATGACGTTGCTTCTTTCTGATTTCGGGGTTTCATATTTTATCGCTTTCGGAGCAAACAGCAGCGGGGCGAGCTGATAGGCATGTCCTTTTGCTTCGTCCGCCCGGCGATACATCCACGTATTGAACATAAAACAGGGAACGCTCAAGTCGACGCCAAATCCTGCGCCGTCGCCCGTCTGAACGCCCTCCGGCAGTTCCAGAACGTTAATTACTATCGGATTGTCTGCAGAATCTGGAGTGAAAATATAGATATTATAGTATTGTTCAATTCCAAATCTGGCTCTAATATCCGGGGATTCAACCGGAATTGCAACGATTCGCCGAGCTCGTCCAGTAAGCCAGAACAGGTTCCCACGCTGAGCAATAGGGTTGTTGAATAGGGCTTCCACCGGATACGATTGCCGTTCGACAGTCATGGTTTTGCGCGGATCTCGCATGTTCCAAACTTCGTCGCGCTGGGTAATCGCCAGCTTTTTGATCTCAGCAAACTTTTTCGGATCCAAAGCTCGTTTGACCGCCGCCAGTTCCTGATAGAAACATTCCCGGTTGCGTTCGTTGAGCGTGCAGTCTGTTGGGAACGGGATCTTTCTTCCCTGAAGGGGTTTGGTATCGAGATCGTCAAACAGACCGTAGTCCATGCCGAGATTTCCCAAAGGCGTATTGGGATGCCAGGCGATTCGCGATGCGATAAAATACGAATGCCGCGGTTTGTCCGCCTGTTTGTCAAGCGGTCCGTACTTGAGAAAATAGGCGTCTGCGGAGACCGGATAGGAAACGGACGCGCCGGTCTTCCACTTTTGGGGAATGACGCTTGTTATAATCAGCGCTCGATGTCCGGTATTGAGTTTTACGGCGACGAAGTACAGGGAATCCATTTCAAACCGGGTTTGCAGTTCCGGAATGAGAGAAACCGACTCAATCGCTTCCGCCGTTCCTTCCAGATGGTACAGCGCCCCACGCTGAGAGTTTCGATTAAACGCTCGCAGTTCAAAGGCGATGTCTTTTTTCTCTTCGTCTTGAACGTCTTTTCCATCGAGCATGTCAGCGGCGGCTTGTGAAGATTGAACCCACGGCAGAATAAAATCCAACGGAAACCGCTTTGCTGTATAGAGCAGCTGAGCGGTAAAGTTGTTTTGAGCCGGGTTCCACGCTTCGCCGTCTGTGAACTGTTCCCATTGAGATTCGGAAATACCCATTGTATTCCATAATTGATACAGGGAATCAATTGGTTTTATTTGTTCTGCATTAGATTCCGGATCCAGATCTGATGCTGAATCTGCAATCGGATTGACCGGAACGTTATCGATTTCAGGCGTCGCTTCTTTTTTCTCTTCCTCTGTTTCGCTCAGATCGGCAACCTCTGGCAGGGGTTCGGAATTCTCTGGCGTCGCTTCAGGAGGCGCTGGAGCCGTATCTTGAGACAGGGTTGAAAGACTGAAAGTAAAGAGCGTTATTGCTGAAAGGGCGAAAACGAAGAGCATTCTGGGGAAAAAACGATAGTTCATATTATTTTTTGCGGTTGAGGTTTCAAAGAGGAATTCGTTATGACGCTTTACGGTTCAAATTTCCTAATTATTCACTACGAATTAGAAATTTTCCGCTTTTCCTCTGATTTCAATTAAATTTTTGCGGTATTTACTGAAAAATACAAAAAAACAACCCTTTAATCTCTTTTCGAGAAAGCATTTTTCTGTATAATGTACAGATGATGAATTACCGTCTATTTATAAAGACGTTTATTTCCATCATATTTTAGTATAGTCGATAATTTTGAACCCACGTTCAAAAATTATCTGAGCAAGTATATAAACAGATAAATTTGTAAGATTTGTTTTTTCAGTTGTTATGACCAGTTCATTTGCTCACGCATACGTTATTAACGTTATGGCAGACGACCATCCGGGCATTGTGTCGTCGGTGTCTTCTGTAATAGAATCCCTTTCTGGCAATATCGACGGCTGTTCTCAGACGGTTTTGGGCGGATATTTTACGCTCATCATGCTCGTCAGTCTTCCTGAACCCATCGAATCGGACGTCCTTTCTGAAATGATTCGTCAAGTCAATACGGATTTCCAAGTCAGCGTTCGTCACATGAGAAGCAAAAGCGCTCCAGCCGCGCATCAGGATTCGGACAGCTATGTCATTACCGTTTTTGGGAAGGATAAACCGGCGATCGTTCGCAAGTTTAGCGCCTATTTGGCGGATCGAGAAATCAATATCGTTGACCTGTACGGCGCTCACCGCGGAGAAGACGAGTTCGTTCTGATTGGGCAGGTTGAAGTTCCGACGCACTGGAATTTGGATACGCTTCAGTCAGAACTGGCGTATATGGGCAAGGAACTTGGGTTTACCGTCAAACTGCAGCAGCAAAACATCTTTTTGGCGACTAATCAGCTTCGCCTTCCGAAAAACTGATTGCATGAGGAATTAGGGAACCGACCGACAATTACGATAGCAATACCCATGAAATCGTTTTTTTTCCTGTTGATTCCGGCGGTTGTTTTGATTCGACTCGGATTCCCGCCTTTTAATTTGGCTCCGCTAACGCTGGCAGGTTGGGCGATAATGCTGAGTTATATCCTGTCTGAAAGTCGAACCATGTCCAGAGCGTTGGGCGGAGCTTGGTTGGCAGGATTTATCTGGAATCTTTCCATGACCGTCTATGTCGCCTTTCCGCATTGGGCGACCAGTATCGGCTGGGTTGCCCTGTCGGCATATTTAGCCGTTTACTGGCTGGTTTGGGCGTGGGGCTGTCGATTGGCGCTTCAGAAAAAAATACCGATGTGGTTTGCAGCGCCAATTCTGTGGGCGGGTTTGGAACTCATTCAGGGACATCTGCTTTCCGGATTCCTTCTAAATCAACAGGCGATTGCATTTTACAAAGCTCCCGTTTTGTTGCAATTAGCGGAATACTGCGGTTCATACGTCGTTAGTTTTATCCTGATGTTACTTTCCGCTCTGGTTTATCACGCCTGGAAAAATTATTCAGAAGGGCAAAAGCCTCTTTTGGCTTTGCTTTCAATATTTCTGGTTGTCGGTCTGGTTGCTGGAATTGGAATTTTTATTCTCAATGAGACAAACGATAAACTTTCGTTCGACAACAACCCAATAAAAGATGGCGAATTCACGCTTATCTCCGGGGAAGAATCAGCTCCGACGCTTAATATTGCTTTGATTCAGGGGAATACGCCGTGTCTGGTTGATTGCAAACCCGAGCATATAGAAGAGAGATTTTCTCGTTATTGCGCCAAATCGTTTGATGCGCTCAGTAGTTCTCCCCGTCCAGATATTATTGTGTGGCCAGAGGGAATGTTCAGATTTCCTCGTATAGAAATCAGCGATAAAGAACCTGTTCCCGATCCGAATTTCAAAGGAACAAAAGAACAGTTCCTGGAGATATTGCGTCATAATTCCGAAACATATCAACCGATGATCGGCAATTGGGCGAAGAATTTTGACGCCTGTTTTATTACCGGCGTTGACCGTTGCGTCTTCTCCGGCGAAGACATTCTTATGTACAACAGCGTTGTTGCGGTCGATTCTTATGGACGCGATATCGGTCAGTACGATAAACGTCATTTGGTTTTATTTGGAGAATATATTCCCTTTTCAGATCAAATTCCGATTCTCAAACAGATCACGCCTGTTGGCGGCGGAATGCAATCCGGAAAAAGGGTTGTCTTGCCGTTGACATTCCAAAAGGAAAATGGAACCAACGCAATTATTGCTAAAACAGAAGAGTCAGACGCCAGCGGAAACGATAACTCTGACTGGACGTTTCTTCCGAGCGTCTGCTACGAAAATACTCTTCCGCATATAATTGGTCATCAGGTTCTAAAAGCGAAACAGCCGGTTGACGCGTTATTGAATCTTTCCAATGACGGATGGTTTAAAGGCTGTTTTGAAAACGAGTTACGTATGGCTCAAAGCGTTTTTCGAGCTATTGAAACCAGAAAAACTCACATCGTTTCCTGCAACAGCGGCATTTCCGCTCATATTGATCCTACCGGGCATATTCTTCAGCACGGCGATCGTGAAACTCCCTCGTTTTGGGGCGGAACGGTGAAAAATGAGTATATTCCAATATCGTTAAAGAAAAGCGGATTACGTAATTATATCACAACATACACCCAATACGGAGATGCATTTGCAGGGTGTTGTCTGTTTTTATCACTGACGCTCCTTTTTAACCCATTGGTGCAACCGTTAAAATCGTCAAAATCGGAAAGCGAGGAAGGAAAAATAGACAATCTTGAAAAAAAATAGAAAAAAACCTTGACATTTCCGATTTTATCGATTAATATAATAGGTGAAGTGTAGCTGTAGACAGCAGTAATAAGTTTTTAGTGGTTAGTACGCAAGCGCTCATCAAACTTACCACTTATCACTTACCACTCCATACTGTCTATGTCAATTACAAATTACGCATAACTAATTAACAGTATCATGAGTATATTTCATAAAATATTAGTTGGCTTGATATTCCTGACGATCCCGTTTAATTTCTTCTTCGCTTGTCGAACGTTGAAGACTCATCAGATTTGGCGTGAAAAAATTATTAAACTGGAAAAACAGATTGCTCAAACTGAGAAGGAATCCTACGAACTTAAATACGGAGTCAGGGATAAAAAAACTGGCGAGTTAACTCAGAAGGGGATTCTTCAGATTGAATGCGAGCTGGATTCTATTATGTTTCAGCGCGGTCGCGCCTGGTTAAACGCCGCGGCTGAAATCAACACGGAAACCGGCGAAGTCAAGCTGGATGGGCTTACCCCCAATCCGCACAATATCGTTGTTGGTACAATTCTGTATTGCTTTGACTCAGTATGGGATAAAGATAGCGTAAATACAGAAGGACGTTATATTGGCAAGTTCACTGTTACAGACGTCGATGAGACAGGCATTGTGGTTGAGCCAAGTATGGACATGACTCAATCGATTTCCAAGCAGCGCTTTATTGACAAGCTTAAAACTGCTTCTGAAGAGTGGGACTTGTATGAAAAAATGCCGCGAGACGAACACGCCATGTACGCCAAGATGAGCGAAGACGCAATTCGCGATCTCATGCCGAGCGCCACGGTTGACGAATTTATTAACGACGGTAAAGACGATCCGGAGAAGCCCGGAATGAAATACGAACGTAAATTGCGAGATTACGAACGAATTTTCGACTCCGTTTCGAGTAAATCCGCCAAGTTGGAAAACCTGATTGTTTCGGCGCAATTCGATGAAGCTTATACCAAAAACGCTTTGGAAGACGCCAAGGGATTGGAAACGGCTCAGGAAAATCTGAAAAAGCAACTGGCTGATCAACTGGATAAAGTCCAGGCGGAATACGATGCGATCGCCAATCACCTCAAGACGTTAAATGCGCGTTATCAGTTATATGTTGATAAAATCCAGAAGGTTCGCGCTGAAAACATCAAACTGGCTAAACAGATTGACGCTGCCCAGCGAGAAGCTGCAAAGAGAATTTACGCTCGCGCCAATGCCAGCGGCGTTGCTTCTGCGTTTTAACGTTCAAAAGCGCAGGTTATAGCAAAGATTTTTTACTGGAGTATTAAAAAGAATCGGGAGGAGAAATCTCTTCCCGATTCTTTTTTAATTGCGATTCGATATCTTGTACTTGGTCAGATTGTTTATTCCAGCTTAACTCGTGGGTCGATTAAAGCATAGGCGATGTCGACAATCAGATTCATTAAATAGAGCAAAAACGTGAACAGCATAACCATGCCCATTGCCAGAGTGTAATCTCGCTGAATTGCGGCTTCAATAAAATGCGCTCCCAAACCGGGAATGAAAAAAATCTGCTCTATAACCAGAGAGCCGGTAATAATGCCGGCAATCGCGGGACCTAAAAAGGAGACGACCGGCATAATCGCTCCCCGCAACGCGTGCTTGAAGATAATTGTTGTTTGCTTTAGTCCTTTGGATTTTGCTGTTCGGATGTAATCTTGAGACAAGACGTCCAACATGCCTGTTCGCGTTAGTCGGGCGATATACGCTGCATATGGCGCGCCCAGACAGAATGCCGGCAATACCAAGTGAATCGGCGTTCCCCAGCTGGCAACCGGAAAAAGAGGAATGATAAAAACAAACAAAATAATTATCAATCCCGCCAGGACGAAGTCTGGAAGGGCGATTCCAATTGTCGCCAGACTCATTAGAATAAAATCAGAGGGAGAGTTTCGATGCGTTGCAGAAACAATTCCCGCCGTTATTCCCAAAAAGACGGCAAAGGACATCGCCAAAAAACCCAGCGTTGCGGAAATCGGCATTCCCTGACGAATAATATCATTGACGGTGAAGTCTGAACGAGTAAAACTACAGCCGAAATCCCCTCGACACATATTCCAGAGACTTGTAAAGTATTGCTGGTACAAAGGAGCGTCCAGATTATATCGAGCTTTCAGGTTTGCTTCTACTTGTGGATCAAGCTGACGTTCGCGGCTGTATGGACCGCCGGGGGCTGCGCGCATTAAAAAAAAGCTCACAGTAAAAACCACCCAGAGAGTTAACAACATCCAGCCGATTCGCTTGATAATAAATATAAGCATGGGATAATTAGTAATTAGTGATTAGTAATTAGTAATGATTGAGGCGCGAAGCGTAATTACTCATTCCGTGGGTTAAAACCCACGGCTACTGATATTGAACCGCTAAAGCGGTTCTAGAGGAACGCGAAGCGTAATTACTCATTACTCATTACTAATTACTAATTTAATAAACTCGCCGTCTACTTTTTCTTTGTAGCTTTGATTGGAACCTTAAGACGCTGAACAAAATGTTCTGCGCCTTTGGCCTCGGTCAGTTCAGCCGCTTTCTGTCTGGCGGCGGCTTCCTGATCAAAGGGGAAATCAAACAACTTCTTCATTTCGGGAGAAAAAACGCCCCAAAAGACCCTGCACGGACCTTCCATCAGAGCGTCGAGTTTTTTTCGGGTTATTTTTTTAGCGCCGATTTTCTTCAGCTTTCGCTTCTTGGCTTTGCGACGAGGAATGTCTTCGTCATCTCCATAAAAGTCGGTTTCGTCGTCAAGAGCGTCCAGAGAGTCGTCGGACAGGTCGCTTAAGTCGTCGAAATCATCGGATGAATCCTCGTAATTATCGTCTTCGTAGGAAGAATCGTCTTCCTCGGAGTCGTAGTCGTCCGAGTATTCGTCATCATCGATTTCGAGGGAATCCGGGTCCAAAATCTTGATTTCTTCTTCCGGTTCTTTAGGAACGTTATCCGTTTTGCGCCCCCGTTTTTGTTTGACTCTTTCACGAATTGTTGACGTTGCAGATTCATCTTGTTGAGACAACAAGGATTGAATGTCGTCTTTATCGGTTTTAGAGGTTTTTTTAGTTGTTTTTTTGGCTTTTGGCGCTTTTTCAGAAGCGTCTCCGGTCTTTGGCTTGGCTTCAGCGTCTGACTTTTTGGCGGCTTTTTTTACCGTTGTTTTTTTTGTAGGCTTTTTTTCTTCGGGTTTTGACGCAGCGGCTTTTGAAGTCTTTGCTTTCGTGGTTTTGGCAGTTGTTTTCTTTTCTTCGTTATCAGCAGTCATAGATTTTTTAGGAGTTTTCTTAATGGGCTTTTCTGTTGTTGCGTCTGCTTTTTTGGTCGTCTTTTTAGATTCAGACTTGGTTTCAGACGTCTTTTTTCCGGCTACTGAAGTTGATTTGGCGGCTTTGGAATCGTCAGTTTTTTTTGTTGACGTCTTTTTGACTGGAGCCGCATCAGGTTTGGCCTTCGTACTCATTTGGGATACCTCTGTGGAGCGTCAAAACGCAAAACAGGGCAAAACGGAAATTTCGAATTGTTTTCCTGTCATGCGTCAGCGGAAAAGCAAAAAACGCGTTGTTTAAAAAAGCAAACGCGCTGGACTTGCAAAACCGCTTACCAAAAATATAACCATTCGACTTGACCATTCGTATACATCTGTCGGACTGAGCGCTGGAATAATAAATACAAAAAAGTTGAACGCTGCAACAGATAAAAGTATTAACGAGGGTTTATATCGAAATCAATAACCGGATTGAATGGTTTCACGTTGAAACTGACTTAATATACAACAAAACAGTAATTGTTGTTTTAAGTTCTTTTCCAACAATTCTAATATTTTATAGCATTTCTACGTTTTTTTCCAGAGGGAGAGTTCGGATTTTCCGGTTTTTTCTCAAAAAAATAACGATTTTGTCTTGAAAAGGTCAAATCTCAGTTTCCTGACAGAGCGATTTCGGATATACTCAACGTCGTTTAGAGCTGCGAGCGTTTCAGACCGTTGGCGGTTTGAGTTGTGGTTCTGATTCCCCCAGAAGAGTTATTCCCAGATGTCTGAACATCAATTTATCAAAGATCTTGCCGATAAGACGGAAGTCAATTCTGTATACCGCATTGCCAACAAACAGGTTCGTCTTAACAGAAACGGAGATTCATACCTTCAGGTCGAAATTTATGACAAAACGGGTATGCTAACCGTTCGGTTGTGGAACGCTGGCGAAAACGTCTATCGCGCTTTTGAGGTTGGCGATTACGCTCTGATATTAGGGAAAGCGCAGGTTTTTCAAGGGAATTTGCAGATTATTGCCAAGAAGATTCTTCATGCTGAAGAGGACGCTTATAATCCAGACGACTATGTCAAGCAGTCGGGGATTGACGTTACAAAACTTGTCAGACGTCTCAGAGCGCTTGTTGAAACCATTAAAACGCCTTCTCTGAGAAATTTGGCGGACTGTCTTCTTGTCGATAACGAGTTTATGACTCGATTTTGCGACGCCCCTGCCGGAGTGAAAAACCATCACGCCTACAAGGGGGGATTGCTTGAACATACATTGACGGTTATGGAACTGGCAGACAAAACCGCAGCTCTGTATCCGATTTTGAATCGGGATTTGCTTCTCACCGGGGCGCTGGTTCATGACATCAGTAAAATTGACGAGATTCGCTTCGACGTCGAAATCACGTATTCGGACGAAGGACAGCTTTTAGGGCATCTGGTTATGGGCGTCGAAAAGCTGAACGAAAAGATAGCTGAATCAGAAAGGCTTTCCGGGGAGGAGATGCCGGATTATCTCAAGACGCAGCTTAAACATCTTATCATCAGCCATCATGGGGAGTACGAATTCGGTTCTCCCAAACTGCCGATGACGCTGGAGGCAATCACGCTTCATCATTTGGACTGCATGGATTCCAAAATCGTTGGTTTTGCTCAGCTTATCCAGGAAGACATGAACGACGATTCCAACTGGACTTGCTATGTCCCGTCGCTGCAGCGTAAAATATTCAAGGGAGAAAAATAATGCGCACGTTGACGCTTTTGATTTCTGTCGTATTGACTTTGGCGTTTGCTTGTCAAGCCGCTCCGCCGACGCCATACGATGCGGATTTTGTCAAAACGCTGCGAGAAATGCGTCTTTATCGGCTGGGAGAATCTTATATTGCAGAGAAACTGACAGCGGACGATTTATCGGACAACGCAAGCTCTGAACTGACAAGCGTTATGATAGAACTCCTTGGCGAAGAAAGCCTTTGCCTGCCGTCTGATAAACAGGGAGAAACGGTTGACAAAGCAAAGCGTTTTGCAGAGGAATATCTCAAAGCTCATTCAGGCAGTCCGTTCAGAATTCGCGTTTTGATTGCATTGGCGCTCAACGACCTCAATGCGGGAGAACTAGGGGCAATGAACGTTCAGTTATTTCCCGGCGACGAGCCGACCCGTCAGACTGCGTTAACCCGGCTTCGTCAGGCTGACGACCAAATAAGAGAATTGACCAGAATATTTGCTTCTCCGTCTAACGCTCAAGATCCGAAAACCAAACAAAAAGTTTTTTCTGACGAACATTGGCAAAGACTCAAAAATCAAACGGCGTTCTTTTCCGCCAGACGCGCTCTGGCAATGGCGAAATGCTATCCGGAGAACAGTCCGGAATATTCAGACTGCGTTATTCAGGCGAACGCGGAACTCAAAACGTTGGGATCGATTCCGTCAACGGAGCCATTATGCTGGCAGGCTCGCTTGCTTCGCGTTCGGGCGGAACGAATGTCCGGAGACGTTCAAGCCGCTCAAAACGCGTTGTCGTTTATGCTCGAAGAGCAAAAACCGCCAATCGAAATGCTTCTGGATTTTCAAGCGGAAAAGCTGTACGTTCTCATGTCTTCAGATCGTTCTGCGGCGGTTAAAATCCTGTCAGAACTGGAACAATCGTTGAGCGGGTCGTTTTCTAATGCGGATACCTCAGACGACGCAGCTCATCTTGCTGTTCTGGACGCCTTTGTAACGTTCGAAAAAGAGTCGGCGGCGCGAGGAGACAAAAACGAGCAAAAAAAATGGCAGGACAAGGCGACTCAATGGGCTGGGAAAATGCGTTTGTATGACAGCGGGTTTTACGCTCGAAGCGCTCAGCAGGTTTTGGCGGCGTTGGCAATCAAGAAACTCGATGAAGAGTCCTCAGACGAAAATGCGGCAAATACCCAAGCTCCTTCAACGATTGTTTTGGCGGCGGAAAATCTCTTTAGAGAAGGACAGTTTCAAAAAGCGATTGACGCCTATGTTAAAGCGGCGACAAGAGAAAAAGAACTCTTGTCGTTAAATCAGGACGACGGCGGCGGATCGGGAAACTCGCCAACGACCCCTGCTCCGTCAGAAGAAAATGTATTCAATTATCGGTACGTTGCCGCGGCGATTGCCCATAAACTCAACGACCACGTTCAGGCGGCGGATCTGTTTCGTCAGGCGGCGCTTGGCGCCCCCAAAAATCCAAAAGCCGCTCAGGCGTTCAAAACGGCGTTGTTTCATGCGGGAAAGCTGGTTGACGTCAATAAGCCTGAAACCATTGAACGCTATTCTGTCATGTTAGACGAATTTCTCAAAACGTTTCCGGATTCGCCGGACGTCAATTTGATTCGTCAACAGAAACAGCGTCTTTCAGAAGCGATTAAAACAGCGCCTAAAACCCCGGCTCAGCGACTTTTAGAGGCGCAAACCGCACTGAAAGAAAACCGTTCGGAAGAAGCGCTGACGTTATTTAAGCAGTTGGCTAAAGAATTCCCCAATACGCAAGACATTCAAATTGGATTTGCAGAAGCTCTGTCAGCGGCAAACGCTGACCAGGACGCTTTGAATCAATGGCGAAAAGTCGCTTTGAATGTCAAGCAGTATTCTCCGGAATGGTATCGAGCCAAATATGAGGTCGCCTCGCTGCTTGTTAAAACAGGGCAAAAAGATAAGGCAGTGGAAATGGTTCGTTTGCTTAAACTGTTACGTCCAGACCTGGGCGGCGCGGAGTGGTCTGAAAAATTTGAAAAATTGCTCTTAAAATAAAAAAAAGACTCAAAATTGCTCTGGATTTATTTGTAATAATTCGGTAATATTAGGTTGCATGTTTAGACAATAGGCAGTAGGTATTTTGCTCTTGCCTATTGCACATTGTCAACTGTCTCAATTACCAATTACAATTACCAAATACCAATTATGAAAGAAACTTTACGCATACTGTTTTCTGCCGCCTTTCTTTCTGCCGTTTTTTTGGTTGCGTATAATTATGTTAATACGTCGACAAATGGCAATCAGAATCCTTTATCCTCACTTTGGGGATCTAATTCAGATCAAAACGGGGAAGAGGAATCCGCTCCGGCAGACGACAGTTTTCAGTTTAACGCCCCGGAATCGTTACAGCCAACGACGAATCAGACTGTTGTTAATCCGTCTCCGTCTTTTGATAACAAATCCGACAACGCGTTGCTTCCATTGCCAGGACCGGAAAGCCAAAAGGCGGCTGTCTCTGATCCGTATGCTCTTCAAGCTCCAACAGACGTCGTCGTTCCGCCGATAAATGATGGCAGCAGCTCGGTTGCGCCAGCAGTTCCAGTCGAGTCGAATGTTGTGACATATGATCCTCTTGAGTCTGTTGCTCCGATTGATCCGGATGACGCTGTCGACAATTCCGCACCGCCGATTCCATTGCCTATGAATAATCCTCCCGCCGCTCAGGACGAGTCTGTCAAGATGAATCCGGAGCGTGAAGCCGTTGCCTCTTTTATTGCAGACGCCAAACAAAGGATAAGCAGAGGGGAAGTGTATCAAACGTTGGTTTTTCTGAGCAAATACTACAATGCGCCTCTGTTTACGCCTGAAGAAACCAATCAGGTTAACCATCTGCTTTCGGAGTTGTCGGGAGAAGTTATTTTCAAACATCCGGAAAAGTACTTTAGTACTTATACCGTTAAGCCTGGAGATACAATAACAGTAATTGCCGCGCAACACCAAATTCCATGGCAGTTGGTTGCGAAAATCAACGGAATGAAGGCGCCCTATCACGTCAATCCGGGCGATAAAGTTAAGGTTGTCAGAGGTCCGTTTAACGCCGAAATTCATATGGACAAATTTGAATTGTCTCTTTGGCTGCCAATCGGAACGGACAGCGCCAATTCCCTTTATGCCGGAACGTTCCACATCGGACTGGGCGGAGACTGCCCTCAATTACAAGGCGATTATATTGTAGACGAAAAATTTATCAATCCGGAATACCCGAAATTCTCTGATAAACCAACAACATTTGGACCTGGCGATTCCAACAATCCGTATGGAGATCGACTTCTATCGCTTGTTTCCGTTGACGATCCAAACCATGCGAAAATCGGGATTCACGGAACCAACAATAAATCGTATGTTCGTAATTCCGTTCCATTTGGATTTATCTGCCTTGGAGCGCGCGACATCAACGATTTATACGATATTTTATCCGTCGGATCGAGAGTGAAGATTGAACGCTGAGAGAATAGGGAATAGGGAATGGGGAATAGTAATTCGCCTTTTGGCGAATTCAAAATAAACGCCTCACTCCTTCCGTGGGTTAAAACCCACGGCTACTAATATTGAACCGCTACGCGGTTCTAGCGGAAGCGCGTTCGCGCTACAGTCTACAGTCTACTGTCTACTGCCTACTGCCTGATTATGAAATACTTCATCACCGGCGGCGCCGGATTTATTGGTTCAAATTTAACGCATTTTTTACTTCAGCAAGGACAGTCCGCCGTTGTCTTTGACGACCTTTCAACAGGAAAAGCGGACAACCTCGCCGATATCAGTGACAAAATCGAATTCGTTCAGGGCGACGTTCGGGATAAAAGCGCTCTTAGTCGCGCCATGACTGGCTGTAACGGCGTGTTTCATCTGGCGGCGATGGCGTCTGTACAAAAATGCATTGATTATCCCGAAGAAGCTCACGCGATTAACGTTGGCGGAACGCTCAACGTTTTGGAGTCCATGAAAGAACATGGAATTCGCCGGATTGTTTTGTCGGCGTCCGCTGCTGCGTACGGAAATCAACCGCAAACGCCCAAGACGGAATCCATGCCGGTTGAGCCGCTGTCGCCCTACGCTGCGGACAAAATCGCCTGCGAAGCGTACATGCAGGCGTTTCATCACAGTTACGGTCTGGAAACCGTGAGTCTGCGATACTTCAATATTTTTGGACCTCGGCAAGACCCGAAGGGGGCTTACGCCGCTGTTATTCCCGCCTTTGTCTGTAAACTTATCGCCGGTCAGCGACCGGTTGTTTATGGAGACGGAGAACAGACGCGGGATTTCTGCTTTATTGAAAACGTCTGTCGCGCCAACTGGCTGGCGATGAACGCTCCTGCAGAGAAATGCGACGGCAAGCCGATCAATATCGCCTGCGCCGAAGCGGTGTCGTTAAATGTGATTCTCAAAACGCTCAAAGAATTGCTCCATTCAGACATCGAGCCGATTTACGAACCCGAACGCGTTGGAGACGTCAAACATTCTTTGGCGGATATTTCCAGAGCGAAAGACGTTCTCGGATACGAGCCGACTATTTGCTTTGCCAAAGGGCTTGAACTGGCGATTGAGTTTTATAAAAGCATTGCAAATAAACAATAATTACTATGACAAAAATTAAATCGTTAGATGAATTCGTTGAACAGTTTCGCGTCAAGCCGGGCAGAAACGTTTGTTTGAAAAAGGATTTCGACCCGGGATTTCACGGCGAATATTTCGATAAAAACTCCGCAGCCAACGCACTCCAGGAAGGCGTCGCCCAGCTGGCGCAATGGCAGGAAAAGCTCTATGCTGAAGGAACCCGAAGTCTGCTGATTATCTTTCAGGCGATGGACGCTGCCGGAAAAGACTCGACGATTAAACACGTCATGTCCGGGCTCAATCCGCAGGGCTGTCAGGTTACCAGCTTTAAGACGCCCTCGGCTCAGGAACTGTCGTACGGGTACCTGTGGCGATGCGCCAAAGCCGTTCCGCCCAAAGGATTCATCGGGATTTTCAACCGGTCGTATTACGAGGAAGTTCTCGTTACAAAGGTTCATCCTGAAATCCTTAACGCCCAGAAACTCCCGGAACAAGAATATGGTAAAAAATTCTGGACGCGCCGTTACGACCAGATCAACGCCTTTGAGGATTATCTGACGTCAACCGGCACGACGATTTTGAAGTTCTTCCTTAACGTTTCGGCAGATGAACAGAGAAAACGATTTCTGGAACGTCTGAAGAACGAAGATAAAAACTGGAAGTTCTCGACGTCGGATCTCAAAGAGCGCGCTTGCTGGGACGAATATCAAGCCGCCTTTAACGACATGCTCAGCGCGACAAGCACTGCCGCCGCGCCGTGGTACGTCATTCCCGCCGACAAAAAATGGTTTACTCGTTTGGCGGTCGCGGCAACGATTTATCTGACGCTGGAAGACCTTAACCCGAAATTCCCTGCCGTTTCTGAAATTCAAAAAGCCGCATTTGCCGACGCGCGAAAGGCGCTGGAGAATTAAGGCTGTAGGCTTAATGGAAGGCGGTAACGAAGCGACTAACAGGAGCGGAGTTACGCAGTTCGCCGAAGGCGAACCAAAAATGTTGAACTCGTCATCATGTTCGCCTGACGGCGAATGCGTAATTTCGTTCGCTTCGCTCACTTAATTACCGCCTTTCATACCTCGCCGCCCCCCCCTCTTGACTTTTCTTTCCATAGGCGCTATGCTTAAAGGGTTATGAAAAGAAAAATTGTTTTTCTGTCGACGCTGATAGCTGCGTCGATGGCGTCCAGTCTGCTGGCACAGTCGTCAACGCATTTGACAGGTCAGCTGTTTCAGGCGCAATTGTCGGCGCCCATTTCCGGGACAACGTACAACGAGGCGGTTTCCGGAACGGCGTTGGCGCGGTTCGCTCAGGCGAATTCGCTCGGATTCTGGCTTGATCGACGCTGTCCGTCGGATAAAATGTTTTCTCTCACGGCGGATAATATTTGCGTTGGCGAGTTTTTTGACAAGGCGGCTGAGCAGCTTGATTGGGGCGTTTCGTATCCCAGCGGGCTGGTTTACGTCGGACCGAAACAGTACGCGACAATTTTGCGGACGCTGTTTATGCTTCGGGGCGAAGACGCTCGCAAGCTCCCTCCCGACGCCGCTAAAATCTGGGCGAAGCACAAGAATCTTCAATGGGAAGAGGGAACGAATCCCAAGAAGCTTTTGGAATCGATAGCGGACGAGGCTGGCGTTCAGATTTACGGTCTGGATAAAATCCATCACGACATTTGGGGCGCTGGCTGGACGCCGTCGATGTCCTTGTCGAATCGGGTTCAGTTTATCGTCGGACAGTTTGGCTATACGTTCAAATTTGATTCAACCGGTTTGAAAATAGCGTTGATTCCGATCAAACCTGAAAGCGTTGCGACGGTTCGTTCTATGCCGGACGGCGGTCAGGCGCAGCAGAGGATAGAATCCTGGAAGCAGGCGATGCCCCGATGTCAGTTTATCGCCAAAAACGGCAAAGTTTACGTTCGCGGTCTGGTTGAAGATCTGGAACGGCTTCTTCCCAACGGCGACGTCAAGCCTGTTTACGTCGTTAAGAGCGCGCCGCAGCCTGGAACGAATTATCGCGTCGTTTCAAAACAACCAGCTCCTTCAATCGCCGATTTGGATAAACAGCGTCTGACCCTGCCGAAGGTGTCTGTTCCCCCGATTATTTTGGCAAAAAAGATTGCAGAACGCCTTGGTCTTCAGGTGGAAGTCAACGAGGAACAGCTTCGCGCCGCGGGAATGGCGACTGAAAAGGTCATTGAATTTGAGATTCAAGATGCAACTGTCGACCAGTTTTTTGAAGCGCTTGGACAAAAAGCCGGTTGTAAAATGACGCGTCAGGGAAACAAGATTATTATTACGCCGTAAGAGGAGGCAGTAGGCAGTAAGCAAGAGGCAGTAGTTAAAAATCCCTACTGCCTCCGTGGTTAAAATTCACGGCGATTGATATTGAACCGCTATGCGGTACTGGAAGAAGCGCTTTGCGCTACGGTTGATTTACTATTGCCTACTGCCTACTGCCTATTGCCTAAATACCATGCCCAACTCCTATTTTTCTCCCGAAACGATAAGTCGAATCGCTCGATTGCAGATTCGCGCCCGATATGTGGTGGAAGGATTCCTTTCCGGTCAGCACAGAAGTCCTTTTTTTGGCTCTTCTATGGAGTTCAAACAGCATCGTCAATACGTGCCAGGCGACGATTTGAGAAATCTTGACTGGAAGGTTCTGGCAAAGCAGGACAAGTTTTATATCAAACAGTACGAAGCCCAGACAAACCTCAACGCAGCGTTGATTATAGATGCGTCCAACAGCATGAACTATCAGGGCGCGTCGTCTGCAATGAACAAGTACGACTACGCCTGCACCGCCGCTGTCAGTTTGGGACATTTGCTTCTTCGTCAGTCTGACGCCGTCGGCTGCGCCCGATTCAATGCGGATGTCGATTCGCTTATTCCTCAGCATTCCCAAGGCGATCAGCTGGATACGATCTGCACAATGCTGGAAGAAGGTCAGCCGTCCAAACGCGGTAAAACAACAATGACAGAACAGGACTCACAATTCTGGCCGAAACCGGTCTTTTCCAGATTGGCTCAGACATATTCCAGAAAAGGCATATTTTTTATCTTTTCCGATTTATTTGTCAACCGGGACGATTTGTTTTCCGGTCTGAAAGCGATTCGCTCTCGAGGCAGCGACGTTGTTGTGTTCCATATTTTAGACGATGACGAACTGGATTTTGAGTTCTCTGGTCCAACTCGATTTGAAGGAATGGAATTGCCACAGACGCTGCGCTGCAATCCTCGAGCGTTACGCGACGGGTATTTGGAAGCCCTCGACGAGTATTTAAAAGAAATCGCCAAAGGCTGCGCCGCCAACCAGGTTCAGTACAATCTGGTTAGAACGTCAACGCCTTTGGACGCCGTCCTGGCAAAGGCGTTGCAATAATTCGGAATTTGGAATGCGGAATTGGCGCGAAGCGAAAACTCCTCACTCCTAATTCCTAACTCAAAACCACTTGAGATTTTCTAATCATAATCTAATAACCGACATTCCGCCGTCGACCATGATAACCTGTCCGGGGCTGTAGAAGATGTCGCCTCTGAGTAGCATTGCCGCCGCTTTGCCGACGTCTTCAGGTTCTCCCCAGCGGGGTTGAAGCGTCAGTCCTTCTGCAATTAGTTTGTCATATTTTTGCGTAACAACGGCTGTCATGTCAGAATGAATAATTCCCGGGCGAATTTCGTAAACGCCGATTCCTTCTGGAGCGACGCGCGCCGCCCAAAGCTGGGTTGCCATGCTCACGCCGGCTTTGGAAATGCAGTATTCCCCCCGGCTGATAGATGCAACGGTCGCGCTGATTGACGAGACGTTAATCACCGCGGCGGGGAATTCCGAATCCGCTTTCTTTTCTTCCAGCATCCAGAGAAGAACCGCCTGCGTGAGGAAAAACGGACCTTGCAGATTGATTTTCATGAGCCACTCAAAATTCTCTTCCGTCATTTCCAAAACGTCGGCGCGAACTCTTGCTCCAACGCCGGCGTTGTTGACCAGAGCGTTGAGTTTACCGAAATCGCGGCGAATGTTTTCCAGCATCGCAGCGCGAGCGGAGGCGTCTGAAACGTTACACGTATAGTATTCCACACGTATCTCTTTTCCCGCCTCTTTGGCGGCGGTCAGAATCTGATTTAACGCGTCCTGACAATCGGTTTTCTGCCGCGTTCCGCAACAGACAATATCCCAGCCTTCTTTAGCCAGCTGTTTGGTGATTCCCAAGCCAATGCCGCGCGCTCCGCCGGTTACGAGGACAACTTTGTTTGACATGCTATTTCCCTTTTCTTAAAATAGTTGTATGAGTTGTATTTCAATAAAAACAGAGGTTAGCAGAATGCCGTTTGAAATTATTTCAACTGACGATTTGCTAACCTCTTGGAAACGTTTGCTTAAAAAACGCTAGTTGCTTTCCTCTGATCCGAAGGCAAAAAGACCAACTGCGGATAACAACATGTCTGGCAGCGGCAATCCCGAATTGGAATCAATGCGGACAGCGTTATCGGTCGAGTAAACGCCAACAACAATCGGCAAGTCTGTTGATAACGCAATGTCTGTCAAACCTTCGTCAAGCTGATTGCCAAAAGTTTGCAATAAGGAAACAATGTATTTCGGGTTTGAATAAATCAGATACGACGGATTGTTGGTCATCATCGTTGCAACCGCTTTATTTGAGCTGAGGTTCTTGGAACCGTCAAACTTGACATACTTTTCAGCGTAGGACTTGGTTGTAACAACAAGGTTTTTCCCAACAATGCCAATAACAATATTATTGGATTCGTCGTCGCCATTTTTGAGCAGCCAGAAATCGGCGCTGTCAATTTTAATCTTTTCAATGGATTGAGGAAGAAGCCCTAAAAGCATGCTCGGGTCCATTCCGCCGCCAAGTTGAATCTGTCCTCTGCCCATCGGAATGGCTCCGTTGGGAATCTGTCCGCCAGGAATCGCTCCCGGGGGAATCTGTCCGCCGGGCATAACCTGAATCTGAATGCCAGGCATGGGGCCGTTATCGTCTTCGTCTTCGTCTTCGTCTTCATCGTCTCCGAAAAGTTTGAGCTGAGTTGGAATAACTTTCATTTGATTGTTCAAACCAAACTCTTCGATTTGCATTTCGGTTTTCATGTTTTTCTTAAGCATTTCCATGAGCTGCTTAAGCTGCATTTTAGCCATAGCCGGGTTCTTAAGCGACCAGACCAGCGCGCCGCCGGAAACGCCGTCTTCTTCGGTAACAAAGAATGACCAGGAATCGCCCAGGGAAGACAAATAGGGAGAAGCAACCATGCTGATCATAGCGATTTGCATTTTCATGTCGTCTGAAAGCCCTTCAGCTTTAGATACGGCCTTGAGCAAATCGTTAAGATCTGTCTTTCCAGCTATTGCGACAACGGCGTTGCTAGGAATAGCAGACAAATCTTTTTCTGCTAACGGTTTGTTAATCATGACGCCAGGAAGAGTATTCTTCCAGCCGTCTTTCATATAAACCGCTGTTTTGTGAACAGCGCCAACGCTATCCAGACCGGATGCGCCAACGATTTTATCTACATAATCGCCGCCAAGGAATTTTTTCTGAAATTCATCAGTTGCAGGATCTGTTTCATCAGTGGAAGCGTCCTTGGGCATGCTGTCCTTCATGAATTTTTCAGAAAATGCTGACAGAGTGGACAGACGTTCAATGGCAAAATCATTTTTGGCTGATGTAACCCAGTTGGGATCTGGCGTTCGAGCGTTAGTTAAAATGGTTGTTAGTCCTTTTACATTGCTGGAAATAACAAGAACTCTTCCTTTTCCCAGAACTCCCCAATAGAAATCTTCTTCAGAAGAATTTGTGCTAACCTTGTAAAAAGGAATGTTTCCAACTTTAATGGCAGAGACTTTAATCTCTCCTGCCGCAGCGGCTTTTTTCATTTCAGCAACAATCTTTTCAACCAACGCCGCGCTGTCAGCATCCAGAGAAATCATGCCGCAAACAGAATCTTTTGTTTCGCCATAAACACAGGCGCCATTTTTTAACGCCAGTTCGGCGATTTTTTCTGCAACGACGTTGTTTTCAGCGCCAGAAAACAACTTAACAAAAGAAGCTTGCCTTTTTGCCAGTTCCTCTTTGACTTTTGGCTTGGCAAGAACCTGTTCAACCTTGTTGGTTGACGACGAATCTGCAGGAACAGTTCCCTGCCAGCTAAAGAATAACCCAAGATTCTGTTCTTCAGGAGCGACCTTGGTTACCAAAGGATTGGCTTTGGGAGGCATTCCGGGAGGAAATGCAAAGGCGACTGACGCAACAAACGCCAGGCACAGACTCAATGCGATTGATCTTTTCATGTTTTTCTCGAGTAAGCGGTTAAGGGTTAGTATGGAAATATACGCGAAAGCGTTCCTTTGAAATCGCTTTTGACATTTTATTATTATATATTATTTATACGTATTTTGCAATAAAAAAGCGCCGTTTAAAAAACGATTTTTAAAATAAAAAAAGAAAAAACGTCCAAGACGTTTTTTCTTGACTCTAAAATAACTATATAAACAGCTTTAATCTGCCGCCAAGACGTCCAGGCAAGTATTTATCTACCTGATTTTCGATCTGCTTTCCAGTATAACGAGTACTGAAATGCGAGGCAATTATTGCCTCGTTTTTGAATTCGTCTTTTATCGAAACAAAATCCGCCAAATCGGAATGACCGTATTTATGAATCGTCGCCAAAGGGTGTTCCAGAGAGATAAACGTCATTTCCGCTATAAGAACCTGAGCGGAAAGGAAATCTGGATATTGCAGCAAAATGTCCAGACGGGTGTCTCCGGAATAGGCAACCAACGGCGTGCGAACTTCATATGTAATTTCAACCCCGGACTGACGCAAATCCCGAATCTGTTCTCCTGTCAAGCACAGATATTCCGGTTTAAGCTTTGTCTTGACCTGATAGACGACAAATGACATAGCGTTGATGGTATGCTTTGCCAAAAAAGTTTTGACCAGAATATTTCGGGAAACAGCTATTTCCATATCAGGCTCAATCGGAACGAGTGTACAGGGGAGATGTCCTCTGTCCAGCCGCTGCCACTGAAAAAGTAGCTGTTCTACCGGGACTTTCGCCTCCTTCGGCAAATAAATTGTCGGCGGGGACATTTTCATCATTCTTCGACGCGTAACGTACTGAGGCAGCGCCGCCAGGTGATCCATGTGAGAATGAGAAACAAACCAGTTTGGCGTTCCCATAAAAGACCACGGTTGAGCGCCCAAGTCGAATCCCAGATTGAATTCCGGGATTCGCCAGTACGTTTGAACCGCTCCGCGAGAATAGCCTTCTATTGTATAGTCGCGGTGCTTGAAAGAATAATAAGGTAAATCACGCATCGATAAAAACGATTTGAACTTTGGAAAAATGGATAGATCCCGTTTTATCGAGACGATTTTTCCAGTATTTGATCAATCAGTCCGTAGGCGATAGCTTCCTCGGCGGACATGAAATTGTCGCGATCCGTGTCTTTTTCAATTGTGGCGTAATCGTGCCCGGTGTGTTTGATGAGAATGTTGTTAAGCTTCTCCTTGACCTTATTGAATTCCTTCATGTGAATGAGGATTTCTTCAGCAGTGCCTTCCATACCCGCCAACGGCTGGTGAATCATGACGCGACCGTTAGGCAAAGCGTAACGTTTTCCCTTTGTTCCAGCGGTCAGCAGAACTGCGCCCATTGACGCGCACTGTCCGATGCAGTACGTGCAAACGTCACAGGAAATAAACTGCATCGTGTCGTAAATCGCCAACCCGGCAGAAACGGAACCGCCAGGAGAATTGATATAAATATGGACGTCTTTTTTGGAATCTTCAGACTGAAGATAAAGCAGCTGAGCGACAACGCTGTTAGCAACTTCGTCGTTAATAGCCGAGCCGAGGAAGATAATGCGGTCTGACAGCAGTCTGCTGTAAATATCCATCGAGCGTTCTTCGCGCCCGTTGCGTTCAATTACAAATGGAACCAGATTTGGCATGCTTTACTCCTTCAATTATTCTTCGTCAGAGGCGTTTTCCTGTTTGGTGAGAATTTTATCAACCAAACCGTAGGCTTTTGCCTGTTCGGCTGTCATATAATTATCACGATCCGTGTCTTTGGCAATCTGTTCAATGGTTTGCCCCGTATGGAAAGCGAGAATCTCATTGAGCGTATCTCGCGTTTGCTGCAGTTCTCGAGCCTGAATTTCCATGTCGGAAACCTGACCGCCAATCTGTCCCCACGGCTGATGAATCATGATTTTGGCGTGCGGGAGAGCAAAACGCTTTCCTTTCGCGCCTCCTGCCAGCAGAACCGCTCCAGCGCTGGCTGCCAATCCGACGCAGTACGTGCAAACCGGACAAGCCAGAACCTGCATTGTATCGTAAATCGCCATTGCCGCCGTTACCGATCCGCCAGGAGAATTGATATAAAAATGAATGTCCTTACGGCGATTCTCGCTTTGTAAATAAAGCAGTTTCATAACCAGCTCGTTGGCGTTTCCGTCGTACAGCTCCCCTTGAAGGAATACGACGCGATTTTCCAGCAACAAGTCTCCCAAGGTCATTGTACGCTGACGCTGATAGTCGCGTTCTGCCATTGGAGCAAAAGCGGCGCGAGGGTCGATTGACCCTGACATCTGGAACGGATTACAGGAATAAGGTGAATTCATTATTAGCAATAGGTATTAAGTGGTTAGTAATTAGTGGTAAGTTGTTAGTATTTGATATAATACGCTTTGCGTCCTTATCGCTTAAAACTAACTACTTACCACTTAACATTATACGAACCAGAGTCGAAACTGTTCAGAATTATTCGGCTTTTTCTTCAGCCGGAGCTTCTTCAGTTTCTGCTTCTTCAGTTTCTTCCGGTTTGTCGCCGCCGGCAGTGTAGTCGATTGCAGAGGTCTTTTGGACTCCCGGCAGTTCAAACGGAACTTCGACGAATTCCGCCGCAGCAGAAATCAGGTCGAGAACCTTGTTTTCGACAATCTGATTTCGCAGAGCGTCTTCCTGACCAGCGTTTTCGATCTGGAGACGAACGCGGCGCGGAGACGTTCCCATCTGAATGGCAATCGTTTCGATTTCTCTTTCGATGTCTTCTTCCGTTGCGTCGATGTTTTCCTGTTCGGCAATCTTTTCCAGAATGAAGTGCTCGCGCAAGAGCTTCGCCGTTTCTTCTTTGGCGTTTTGACGCAGTTGGTTTTGAACCAGCTGAATCGTTTCAGCGTTCAGACCGGCGCGTTGCATTTCCAGAGCCTTGCGGTACATTTCGCGTTCTGTCTGGTTTTCCAGCAATTTGGCGGGCAGATCCCAGTTGGCGTCTTGAAGCAGCTGAGTGGTAATGCCTTCGCGCTTGCTCTGATTTTGAGCGTAGGTGAGCTGATTCTTCAGACTGTCCAGAACAGCGTCGCGAAGCTCGGCTTCAGATTCAAATCCGCCAAGCGACTGAAGCATTTCCTGATTCAATTCCGGCAGTTCCATACGTTTTACCTCTTTGATGGTAAACGTACCTTCAACTTCTTTACCGCGGAAAAGCGGGTTAGGAGCGTCTTCGGACAGCGTAACCTTGACCGTTCTGACGTCGCCGGGCTTTACGCCAACCATCAATTGGTCAAAATTCTCGATGTTCGTATCGCGGAACGACAGCGTCGGACGAATGCGAATCGTTTCGTTGTCAGCAGAGGAAATAACAGCGCCTTCGTACGTAAACGACAGGTTGGCAACGATGTAATCGCCGGATTTTGCCGGTTCGTCAACCGGAACCAACGTTCCCTTGCGGGCGAGGTAGTTTTCCAGAGCGTTGTCAACGTCTTTGTCGGTGAACTCGCGAACGGGCTTTTCCAGTTTCAGACCCTTCCACTGCGGAACGTCGAATTCCGGACGGACTTCCAGGTCGTACTCGTAAATAAACGGGGCGTTTTCAACCAGAACGATGGAATCAATTTTGAAATCCGGTTCGCTGATCGGGGCGAGTTCTTCGTCTTCATTGACCTGGCTGATGGACGCTGTGAGCAAGTCAGCCTTGACCTTCTGATTGACTTCTTTGCGATAGAAACGTTCGACCAGCTTGCGGGGCGCGTGCCCAGCGCGGAAACCGTGAATCTGAGCGTCTTTGGCGATTTGAGAATATTCTTCTTCAAAAACGCGATTGACGTCTTCCACTGAAACTTCGACGGTAATATGTCGCTGGCAGGCGCCGACGGTTTCGACTGTTACCTTTTGATTCAGCTTGGTTGCTTCTTCCGCTTCGTTGATTTCAGCGTCGATAGGGGTGTTTTCTTCGGACATGGGATAATCCCTCATAATAAAAAATGTAAAATATATTAAAACATTTGTTCGCCTGAAAATACGCTCATTTTCATATTAGGCAAAGCAAATCCTACATGATTCGATTTTCTCGTTTCTTAGATTATATATTAAATTTCAAATTTGACAAGTAGGCAGGGAAACAGAGGGAAAAACTCAAGAATAACTGATAGTAATTAGAGGTGCAGGAATGCTCAAAAGCATTAAAAATGTATAATGAACATTCCCAGCAGTACTAATCAAAAGAAATAGACAACTTTTTACCCAGTCCTTTTGCAACTCGATTGAGAAACTGGAGAGAAGGATTATAGTTCCCGCTTTCCAAACGGGCAATATGGCTCTGATTGGTTCCAATGCGTTGAGCCAATTCCGTTTGAGTCAGGTTCTGCTCATTTCGAATCGTGATAATCTGACGAATCATCTGGTATGTTGATTCCAGGGAATCGTATTCTTCTTTAACCTCAGGATTGGCAAGCAATTCCTGACGCAGTTCGTCATAGTTGGTCTTGGCGTTGTTCATAATCTTTTTTGTATTTTAAGGCTTTCTTTAATTCTTCTAACGGCGTTTTTTGTGTTTTCTTTATAAAAACGTTTGTTAAAACAATTCGATTTTGTAAAAAAAAGAAATAAAAGGTTCTTGCAATATCAGAAACAAAACGACTTCGTAATTCATATAGCCCGTCTTGTAAATATTTTACATGAGGCTCACGAAGCGCATATCCAAAATCTGCCAATAAATCTATATCTTGTAAAATATGAGCTACCAATTGGGGATTTCGTTTTTGTAAATCCTTCAAAAAATCTCGTATGGGTATACGCCCATTAGCCGATTCGTACATCTCAATTTGATATTTCATATCCTCTATTATACCATATACGGTATATTTTTCAAGATGGTTCAATAAATTTTTTAAGAATTATTGATAATTCAAAAAAACATAAAAAACTCTCGGCAAGCCGTCTGAAAAAACGACTTGTCGAGACGAGTTTTTAATGTTTTAAATTCTTAATGTCAAACGCCTTATAGCTTACGGTTCAATCAAGACCGGCTCATTGTTGACGTTGAGCAGGACGGGCTGTTCAAACGTCATGCAGGCTGCCAGTTCCGGATCGGCAGTTCTCGCCAGGGCGAAGTACTCGTCGCTGAACTGCTTGATCTTGCGCGGGGCGGCGTTCTGCTGCGTTTCCGTCAGAGAGGAATCGATCCACTGATTGTTCTTGAAGAAGAACGTTCTGTTGTGAATCTGGCGCAGGTTCTGAGCAATCGCCGCCTTTTCTTGCGTGGCAGACGGGGCAGGGGCTGCTGGCGCCGCGCCTAAAGCCGCACTGTCAAAAGAGGGTCGAGCGTGATAAGCGGGCGCTGCTGGAGCTGCCGCCGCTTCTTCTGCCATGACGGAATCCAATGCCATGTCGGCGTCTGCCATGCGTTGAGCCTGCGGCGCAACGTTCTGAGCCATCTTGAACGCGCCCTTGAGCGCTCTCTGAGTTACACCGCTGGCGTTGGTCGTGTTCTCCGCCAAGGCGTCGACGCGTCGTTCAACCCGGCGAGCGTTGCTGGCAACGTCAAGCTGAGCGTTTTCGTCCGCGAGGAAAGACGTGTACGGGGTCAGAATTCCGTGCTGAATCGAAAGCTGAATCAGCTCGTCCATGAGTTCCTTATTCTTGCCATTCAGGTCGAGGTCGTCGAGAATGGCGCCGATTCGACGCATCGCCCACAGCTTTTCGGTAAACGCATAGCGGGTGTTGGACGTCTTTTCGGTCAGTTCAATCGGATACGTAAATTCGAGCGTTTCGTCAGCGTTGATCTTGCCGGAAACCTTGAGCGTTCCCTTGCCGGGGAATCGGTATCGACCGGAAATGACAAGCTGTTCGCCGGCGAAGATGTCAAAGCCGCTGTCTGGATACAGACGGTTGACCAGCGGGACGCCCTGCTTTTTCGCCTCGGAATCGTCGGCGGGCGTAAAGGTCAGCTGAACGTTGGTCATGATGGGCGCCTGGAGTTTGTTAAACAGACGGCTGACGCGGTCTTCGATGTTCTCGTTTTCCCGGACGAATTCGCTCTGACCGGAGCTGTCGCGGACGAGTTTGTCCATCAGTCGGCTGTTGAGGTCGTACCCAACGCCAAAGGAGAACACGCGGGCTTTGCAGTCGTTGGCTTTTTTTGCGTTGAGAGCGATCTGAGCGTCGTTCGTTTCTCCAACCGTCGGGCAGCCGTCCGTCAGGAAGAGAATATAATTCGGGTTGTCGGCAGACGCCTTTTTGAGCTGTTCAATCGACATCGTCATGGCGGAGTTGATGTCCGTTCCGCCGCCGGCGTAGATGCCTTCGATGAACACCAGCGCCTCGTTCCGCGTTTCTTCGGAAGCGACTTGCATGGAATCTTTGTACAGTCTGACGTGGGTGTTGTAAATGAGGATGTTAAACGAATCCCCGTCGCGCAGGTTCTTGACGACGTATTTCAGAGCGTCTTTCGCCTGGGCGATTTTCTTTCCCATCATGGATCCAGAGGTGTCCAGAGCAAAGACGACGTTTTTCGCGCGCGGCTTTTCGTCTTTCGCCTTGATTTCAGGACTTCCCAAAAGGAGGAAGTATCCTTCCTCGTCGTCTTTGTTGGGCATGTAGCTGACCGTTCGCGTTGTCAGCTTTTCCGTTCCGACGTCAAACAGAAGACGGAAATCGGAGTCCGGCACGATCTTTTCGACTTCCCAGGAAATTGACGCGGACTTTTCCGTCGGTCGCTGGATTTTGATTTCCTGCGTGGGTGAATAGACGTTGCGAATCGGGTCGGCGCTGTCGATGGTTACGTGAACGCTGATCTTGCCGACCGGTTTTGTAGAATATTTAGCCGTTGCCAGCGGGAAGAGGAAGTCCGTCAGACCGTCCGTCCGTTTGCAAAGCTGAGTGTACTTCAAGGAAACCGTTCTCGACGCCTTGGGCGGGATCGGGAAAACGCTTGTCTTGAACATGCCGTATCCCATCCATTCCAGCAGAGCGGGGTCCAGATTCTTCCGGACGATGCTCTCGTAAACCTCGCGGGCTTTATCCGCCGCCATGATTTTAGCGGGGAACTCTTTACCGTCTACCATGAGCGTCAGCTGGTCAATTGCGCTGTCGTACGGGAGGGGGAACATGAACGACGCTTCCATCTGGACGGAGCCTTCGTTCGTAAACGTTTGAGAAACCATGACTTCCGCCGCCTGATCGGTCATCGTAACGTGAACGTCGATGCTGTCGATCTTGTATTCCAGAACGGGTCGTTCCGGACGAGGACGGGGCGGCAGAATCGGCGGGTGCGGTGGGAACGGAGGGAACGGCGGATGGATGATGATAATATCCGGACGCGGCAACCGGAATTCTTCGGAAATCAAAACGCCCTGAGCGTACGTCGCAACGGCACAAAAAACAACAGCCGCCGCTGTAATCAGAGCTGTCAAAATGGGGAAAACTCGCTTGTTCATAAAATGGTTCTCCTTGTAAAAAAGAGGGAAAGAGTCAAAATTTCGCCTTTTCAAACTAGGCTTTACTTATTATTACGAATGAGAAGAAAAAATGCAAGCGAAAAAATGAAAAATTTTTGAGAGGGGGTGAGAATTATTCTGAGAGATATTCTTTCAGGGGCTTGAAAAGCATAATAATTCTGATAGAATAAAAGAATAAAAATATGAAAACACTTAAGTATACCAGCTTTCCCCAAAAACTATGAATTATTGGACTCAACTAAGCATTGAATACGCAAATAATCGTTCATATTTGGATGACTTATTTCGCGTTTATCCTGTTATCCCAGAAGGAATTCGAGATATTGATAAGGATGCATGGGAAAGGTTTGAAAAAGCCTTTGAACATAAAGACAATAATGCAATGCTGTCTGAATTGCTAAATTTTGATTTATTTCCTATAAAAGACAGTTACGTTGCATATCTGAAACGAGACCCTCAAGCAATTCAAAGAAATCCCGCAACGGTTGCTCGTTTATGCGGTCGTCTTTATGAAATTGGTCTATCAAAGATATATGAAAATTGTACGTTGCCCAAAGAAACAAATCGTCAAATGGGACCAAGTTTTAGAAGATGGTTAAATCGTGGCGCGCTTGGGTTAACTCCTGTTTCGGAAGAAGAATTTAATTCTTCAGACGATAATGCTATCTTGGACGGAAGCGACGAACAGCTAAAGAATTACGCTCGAAAATTTTTAGGTTACAAACACCATAAAGGCTTGGATTTAATTGCCCGGTTTAATGGACAGTACGTTGTTGGCGAAGCAAAGTTTTTAACCGATTTCGGGGGACATCAGAATGCGCAGTTTGAAGATGCTTTAAGTACTATTAAATCCAAATGTCATGCTGTTAAAATTGCCATCCTTGATGGCGTTTTATATATCAACGGGCGTAATAAAATGTATAATGAAATTACACAGGGCGATCCATCCCGTATTATTATGAGCGCTCTTGTATTAAGAGAATTTTTATACCAACTATAAAACCTTCATGAATAATATTTTAATTCAAGGCGACAATCTTGACGCAATGAGTTACCTGTTGCGGAAAAGACGGCTTAAATCCAAAATAGATTTGGTCTATATTGATCCGCCCTTTGCAACGGGAGGCGACTTTCGCGTTTCCGAAGATCGCGCCGCAACAATCAGTAAACCCAAAAATGGATCGGTTGCTTATTCGGATACTTTGACCGGAAAAGATTTTCTGGAGTTTTTGCGACTACGTCTGGAAATGATTCGAGAATTGCTTTCGGATCGCGGTTCAATATATTTGCATATTGACTACAAAATCGGTCATTACGTTAAAATACTCATGGACGAAATTTTTGGACAGGAAAATTTCAGAAATGATATTACACGTATTAAATGCAACCCCAAAAACTTTGACAGAATTGGATACGGCAATATCAAAGACATGATATTGTTCTATACCAAAACGGATTCTCCCATTTGGAACGAACCGCGAGCGCCGTATTCGGAAGAGGATATAATAAAGCTGTTTCCCAAAGTCAATGCTGACGGTAGACGCTATACAACCGTTCCAATTCACGCTCCCGGAGAAACCATCAATGGGAATTCCAGCCAGCCGTTTAAAGGTATATTACCGCCCAAAGGCAGACACTGGCGTACAGATGTTGCAACTTTGGAACAGTGGGATCGAGAAGGATTGATAGAATGGTCATCGACCGGGAACCCACGAAAAATCATTTTTGCTGATGAAAGGGAAGGTAAACGGGTTCAGGATATTTGGGAATTCAAAGACCCACAGAAAACTGTTTATCCGACAGAAAAGAATTCGGACATGCTGGATTTAATAATAAAAACCTCATCCGCAGAAGACAGTATTGTAATGGACTGTTTTTGCGGTTCTGGAACAACCCTTAAATCCGCTCAAATGTTGGGGCGCACATGGATTGGAATTGATCAGTCTGAAATTGCAATCAATGTTACAAAAGAGAAAATTGGTTCCACGGAAGGCAATTTGTTTGCCGAGTTTTCAGACTACGAGTTTATCGATTTATCCACAAACCTCCAAAAAGCTGTCTAACGTCAAACCATATAAAACCCTTGACGAATTCTTTTCTCAAGCTATAATATAAAGAAATAGGGAATGGGAAACAGGGAATAGATATTTGTTTTAAACATTTTTAATATTATTCCCTCTTTTCTGTTCCCAAATTCTTTTTTCCTTTTACCACTTTCACAAACCATGGACTACAATCAGTACGACAACCCGTTAATTACCCGTTACGCATCTTCCACCATGAGCGAGCTGTTTTCCCCGCAGCGGAAATTCAGCACGTGGCGACGCCTTTGGGTCGCTCTGGCGGAAACGGAAATGGAGTTGGGGCTGCCCATCACTCAGGAACAGGTTGACGAACTCCGCTCTCAGGTGGACAACATCGATTTTGACGCTGCGGCGGAATATGAGAAGAAGTTTCGGCACGACGTCATGGCGCACAACCATGCCTTCGGCGACGTCTGCCCCAACGCGAAAGGGATTATTCACTGGGGAGCGACCAGCTGTTACGTAACAGACAACACCGACTGCATTCTCGCCCGGGAGGCGATGCAGCTCGTCCGCGCCCGTCTGGTTGACGTCCTTCGCGTACTGGGCAAATTCGCCCTGGAAAACAAAGACCTCGCCTGTCTGGGGTTCACTCACCTTCAGCCCGCCCAGCCGACGACTATCGGCAAACGCGCGACGCTCTGGATGTACGACCTGACCATGGACCTGGAAGACCTCGAACACCGCTTGGCGACCATCAAAACCCGCGGCGCCAAAGGCACAACCGGCACCCAGGCAAGTTTCCTCGACATCTTTGAGGGAGATCACGAAAAAGTCCGCGAGCTGGACAGACGCGTTTGCAAAAAGATGGGTTTCGACGAGCCGTACGCCGTTACCGGTCAGACGTCGCCGCGCAAGCTGGACTCGCAGGTTCTTGCCGTGCTGTCCGGACTGGCGCAGACGTGTCACAAGATCGCGACCGATATCCGAATCCTGGCTCACCGCAAGGAAATGGAAGAGCCGTTTGAAAAGAGTCAAATCGGGTCGTCCGCCATGCCGTACAAACGCAACCCGATGAGAAGCGAACGCATTTGCTCTCTGGCGCGGTTTGTTATGAGTCTGGAATCGTCGCCCGGCATGACGCTGGCAACGCAATGGTTTGAACGGACGCTGGACGACTCCGCCAACCGCCGTCTTGTCATTCCGCAGGCGTTTATGGCTATCGACGCCATTCTAATTATTCTCCGCAACGTCTGTGACGGCTTGGTCGTCTATCCGAAGGTTATCGAGAAGAACCTGCGAGAAGAACTCCCGTTCATGGCAAGCGAAAACATCATGATGGAAGCGGTCAAACAGGGCGGCGACCGTCAGGAACTGCACGAACTGATTCGTCAGCACGCTCAGGCGGCAGGCGCGGTCGTCAAACAGGAAGGACGCCCCAACGACCTGCTGGAACGTCTGAAGAACGATCCCGCTTTCGCGAACGTGAACTTTGGCGAAGTAACCAACCCGTCCAAGTACGTTGGCCGCGCCCCGGAACAGGTCGTAGAATTCATGACGGAAGTCATGCAGCCCATCTACGATAAATACCAAGGCGTAACCGCCGAAGTCGAAGCGATGAAATGCTAATATAAGGGAGTAGGAAATAGGGAGTAGGGAATAGATTTTACCCCCCGTTTTCTACTCCCTACTCCCTAATCCCCATTCCCTATTCCCTAGCCATGTTCGACATCAACAACGAAGATCATCGCGCGCTTCTTCGCCTCGCTTTAGCGGAAGGAATCGGACCGCTGATGCGTCAGAATTTACTCGACGCGTTCGGTTCCCCTGCCGCGGTCTTTCATGCGTCGGAAAAGGACTGGGCGGCGATACCCGGCATCGGCGCTCAGAGGATTGAGTCGTTACAGAGTTCGACGGACGAAAAGCTCGATAAATTTCTCGCGTTCTGCAAGATTCATCACATTGACCTCATCCCGCTGGGCGACAAGAACTACCCTCAACAGCTGACGTCCATTCCGGACGCGCCGGGGATTTTGTTCGTTCGCGGGACGCTTCTTCCGGAAGACAGCATTTCTATCGGCGTTGTTGGGACGCGGCACTCCACGCATTACGGCAACCGGGCGGCGCACAATCTTAGCTTTGCTCTGGCGCAGGCGGGCGTTACAATTATCAGCGGATTGGCCCGGGGAATCGACACGCAGGCGCATATCGGCGCTCTGGACGCTCACGGCAGAACGATTGCTGTCCTGGCGTCCGGTCAGGAAAAGATTTATCCGCCGGAAAACGAGAAGCTGGCAAACGCGATCGTTGAATCCGGCGGCGCGCTGGTTACGGAAGCCCTGCCCGGCTCTGTGCCTCGAAAAGGGATGTTTCCGCAGAGAAATCGGATTATCAGCGGTCTGTCTTTGGGGACTCTTGTCGTTGAAGCGGACATCGCCAGCGGCGCGTTGATTACCGCCCGTCACGCTATGGAACAGAACAGAGAAGTCTTCGCCGTGCCCGGTCAGATTGACAGCCGCATGTCCCGCGGTTCCAATCGACTTGTCAAAGATGGCGCAAGGCTGGTTCAATCCGTCGACGACATTCTCGACAACCTCG
>JAFSMW010000020.1 GCA_017447745.1 Thermoguttaceae bacterium | reverse complement strand
GACCGCCGGTGAGAATCGTGGAGGCGATTTGAATATAGACGTTTTCCACGTTAGCGGATTCAGCGCGGATAACGCGTCCGACGGCGCAGCGGGAATTTGTAACAGCGACGACTTTCTGGTCTTCGAGTTTGTTTCCGCTTGAATTGGCGGCTGGCGCGACGAAAGCGCCGAAAGCAAACTGGGCGCTGGCGCACGTGAACTGGAACGCGCCGGAGGTGGCGATACGGATTTTGCCAGCCGTTCCCGCCGGTTTCGCCTGCATGGCAACGCCGAGGAACTTGGCGCGAAATCCCGACTGCGTCGCCGCCAGATTGGCGCCGAAAGTAAACGCAGACGCCGGTTTAACGGCTCCGTCGTCGAGATAAACAAGGTCTCCCATTGAAATGGAAGTTGTACTGGGTACATCGACGGTAACGGGATTCGTTTCTCCCCACCGCCATCGCATAGTGTTACTCATGGCAATAAATTGGGTTAGAGGAATAAAAGTGTGTTTGGTGAATTCGTTGTGCGTGTTAGTTAGAGGCAGTAGGCAGTAGTAATTCGCCTTCGGCGAATTCAGCTCCTCACTCCTAACTCCTAACTCCTAACTGTTTAACCTACGACCTAACTTTCAGACGACGTACGAAGTCCTCGAGCGTTTCTTCTTTGACTGCTGTCTGCTGCCAAGCTGAGGGCGGGCAGAGCGGGGCGGCTTCCGTAACAGAACGGTTTTCGAGCGTCTGACAAAGCTGTTCGAGTCGCTCTTCCAGTTTTTCAAACGATTCAATCAGACGGTTAAAACGGTCGTCTGCCGATTCGGTTTCGGTCGAGGCAGTAGGCAGTAGGCAGTAGGCAGTAGGGTTTTCCGCAGTGGTTTCAGTAGGATTTAAATTCGCCGAAGGCGAACTACTATTGCCTATTGCCTCTTGCCTACTGCCTAACTGCGCCGTAGGCGAATCACTATTGCCTACTGCCTCTTGCCTACTGCCTAAATCCGGTTCTTCCGATTCAAACAGACCGCTCGTCGTAGCGGGATCGGCGACGAGGTCAACGCTGATAACGCGAACGATTTTGTCGATAACGGACAAGTCGTTTTCCTGATGATAAACCGCCTCGACGCAGTGCGAGAACCCGACGTTGTTCGGCGCGTTGTGGGCGTCCCAAAGCAGCTGTTTCGCCTGGGCGTGGTTGGGATTGTAATGGAAATCGGCAAACAGCCCGGAGTTCTCCTTGAAGACGACGTTGGATATCGTCCCGATTCTGTCACGGTAATCGCGGGGAAGGCGAGCGGCTTCTTTGGAAACGTGGTTGACGTTGACCTTCGCTCCCTCGTACAGCGGCGCCGCTTCCCGAAGAACCTCCGGCGGATAAACGCGCCCGTTGCGCGACGTCAGCCCCAAAATCTTAACTCCGGAAATCAAACCGGAATCCGAATCGTTCGTCATCGAACTCGCTTCTCCGGCTGAGAACTCATGAAAAATCTGTTGCATGGTAATGTCCTTGATAATATGGGTTAAATCGTTGTTGATTTGAGTTGCGAGTTGCGAGTTGCGAGAAACGCAAAGCGCCTCAAAAACTACTGCCTACTGCCTACTGCCTCCCTCCAGATTGTTCCTCAACGCGAACTCCTGTTTGGATAAAACGCCGGCGTCAAAGAGGATTTTGTCCGCCTGGGTTTCTCGCAAACGGTCTCGAACAGCCAGACTGGGCGCGACGGGGTGAATTTCAATCTGACTTAAGACGTCGTGCGGCAACCGACCGGCAGCGCAGGCAACGCGAATGGCGCGCTGAATGAGCGTTACGTCTTCGCAGGACAGCTCGTGCTGAAGTCGCTGGAACATGCGGACGGCGGGGCCTTCAGCAACCATCGTCGAGGCGTAGTTTGCGTTCGAGGCGTCGGATGTGAGCATGAATTCCGGCATGACAAGTCGGGCGGCGATAGCGCGCAGTTCCGCTTGCAAGACGGTAACGTAACGCCCGGCGTCGATGGCGGAGACGGGGAACTGGTAGTCGATTGTCGCGGAGGCGTCGAGAATCGTGCCGGGTCCGTAACGGTTGAGCGTCGGTCCGAATCCCGGCGCGGCGGCGTCGCGCTTGTCGTTGACGAATTTGTCAACCGCCGACTGGCTGGCGCTTTGGTGTTTGCGGATAATCGCAATCGCAGACTGGATTTCCGCAACGATGGACATGTTCCGTAACAGTTTCTCCGCTCGATAGAGATTCTTCCGAACGGGGAAAAACAGCGGCAGTCCGCGGGGAACAATCGAATCGACGTTGGCTTTTCGGTGCTGAACCTGAGCGTAGGCAACGTACTGACCGTCAATCCAGTACCCGTTAATCGTCTCCGCGTCGTACTTGTCAAAGGAAATGCCCATCCGTTCGTTGGGAACGTTGAGTAACTGCTCCGGCGTGCGGACGCGTTCCGGGTCAACGAATCGCAGCCGCGTCATGCCGTCAGCGGTGGGAAACAGGCGAATGAAAACTTCGCCGTCCCGATCCATGCGTCGAACGATTTCCTGCTGACGCCGATGCCAATGGTTCATTTCGAGGAACTCGTCAAGCCACGTTTCGACCTGTTCGATAACGCCAGGGGCGGGGTCAGCGTGTTTTTTTGGGCGAATGGTATACTGATGTCCGCAGCCGACCAGATAGTTGATTCGGTTTTCCAGCGCGTTGACGGCAAACTCGTTGTACAGCGACAAGTGTCGGCAAATGGCGCGAACGGCGTCCAGGTCTTCTTCCCGTTCCAAAGGGGAAAGAGCGTAGTTGTCCGCTAACGCCACCCAGCGTTCGTTGTCGTCAAAAAAAGGCTCGTCGTGAGGAATGAAATTATACGGCATGGTTGATGTATGTAACAGTAATAATATTGAGTTTGTTATACGGACACGTTAAGCCGGTCGCCCAGCCCGTCGCCGCCTTTGTACGGCGTGAGGTATTCTCCCGCCAGACGAACCGCCATTTCCAGCGCGTCGGGACCGTCGTCGTGATCGCCCAGAGGGAACTGCTTGAGCTGTTCGACAAGCAGGCGCGTGTCGGGAGTAATTCGGAACCGAATTCGCTTGGCGGAAAACAACGCGCCGAGCGTGCGGATTCGCGATTGCTTGTTCATCGTGTTTTTTATCCCGACCGGGTTGACGGGCAGCCCTTGAGCTTGAAATTCTCGAGAGAACCCGTCCGCCAACAATTGTTGAAACTGGTTTGTTTCGATGCCGAAAACGCTGGGTCGAAACGCTCGATACAGCTCAATGCCGTCGGAAATTATCGATTCAATCGGTCGCCGCTTTAAATCCGCCTGAACGTACAACAACCCGTCGCAGCCAACGGTCAGCATGACAAAGGCGGAATAGTCCCCGCGCTGAGCGTCGGCGCCTTTGCTGGGGTCAAGCGTCATGACCTTGATCTGACTTTGTAACGGCGCGTCTTCGTACCAGACGGAATCGTCGAAGTAAGACTCCGGCCATTCGCACAGTTCCGGGTTCATGGGCGAATTCTGCTTTTCCCTCTCGAAGGCGATGTGCCCTTCTTCCGCCCGCATTTTCATCAACGTCAGCAAATCCTCGTTCTCCTGCCAGACGACCTTTGCGCCGTCGAGCATTTCCGATTCGTGAACGCGATAGAATTCCTCCGCCCTCTGCTGACGGTCAGGCGATTCCATGTTGAGGTACAGCTCTTCCCACTGTTCCCAAAGCGTCATGTTTTTCGGCCAGCGCATGATCGAGGAAAACGTTCGACTGCTCCAGCCGGGGTTTCGAGTTAGCCGCAGCGCGATAGCGTCTGGATGTAACGCGGTCGACAGGCACAGAAAATTGGTTCTGCTGTTGCCGGCTTTCATAACGGCGCTCTCAAACCAGGACAGCGACTTTTCTCGCGCGGCAGCGCTGAGGATGTGAGTGTCGTTTTGCAAGTCGTCTCCGATAATCAGGTCTGGTCGAATCGCCCCGTGACGCCGTCCGCGGAGTTTCTGCCCCGTTCCAAAGGCTTCGATAACGCAGCCGTTGCCCAGCGTAAGCGTCGACAGCGTCCAGCGGCTTCCCTTCTTTGTCGCTTCGGGATACGCCCTTTTCAATCGATAATTGGTTTCCAGTTCCTGTTTGACGTTGTTGAGGTGCGTCTGCGCCTGACGGCGCGTGTCGGACAGAATCCAAATGTATCTTGCTTTCCCCTCCAGCGCCATTCTCAGCGGAAACGCCAGCGTTCCCAAGGTTGACTTTGCTCCCCCGCGCGGACCTAAAACGTTGAGCCGGCGCCCCGTTTGGACGGACATCTCGTCCAGCTTTTTGCCCAGCCATTGGTGCATAATCGACGGCGGCAGAGCAAAGTGATCGGGAAGATATTGACGTCCCCATTCTAATAGTGGCTGATTGGTTTCCATTTTCCGCTCGCTTTGCCGCTTGAGTCGATGAGCGGAAATGAGTTTGCTTCTCAGTTTTAGAGCCAGCAGGGAAAAGCAGTAGTCAACGTCCATCTGAAAGGGAATTCTGTAACGCTAAAAATTTATTTCTTGTCGTCTTCGCCCAACGCAGCAATCGTTTCCATGCGAATCACGTCGAGCTTTTTAAGCAGACCTTTCCGCTGAACGGCGGCAGGACATTCTTCAATTAAAAGTGTAACAATCCTGTTCAATAGCGTATCAAGCAGCCCGGCGGGAATGACGTCCGGCTTCTTTTTGAGGAATTCTTGCGGCGATTTTCGTTCCAGCAGCCAAGCGGACGCGCGCCAGTTCTTTTCCTGTTTGGCGGCGTTGAACATGTTTTTAATGGATTCGATTTCCAGGTTCGCTTCCGCCCGGCGCAGCTTTTCGGCGAAGTCTGGGTTCGTTTGCGCCAGTTCGTCAATCGCCTTTTGAGTGCAGTTTACATATCGCGCCGCCGTCCTTCTGGAACATCCTACCGACAGCAGCGCCAGTATTTCTCGTTGTTTGATTTCTGAAATTGGTTTCATGAATAGCAGAATTTGTTTAACTGTCAAACGCGCGCTTGACAGAGTTTTTTCAAAGATAATGCAGTCTCGTTACCCGACATACTCAAAGCTGACAACGGCTCTGCCCATTGAGGATTTGTACCCTTTGCAAAAGTTGTCGATTCGTCTTGATCCCGTCTGCTTGACGCCGACAGCGCGCCAGAGGGGACTGTGCTTGCAATGCCCAACCACGCAGGGGTGGCTGGCGGTGAGGTTGATTCGCGTTCCGGCGGAACGATAAATGTTGGCGACCGCTTCGGTCATTTTCATTCCGATTCCAAGACCTTGATAGTCCGGAAGAACGACAAGACGGGTGAACCGCTTACGATTCTTCTGACCGATCAGCGGCAACACGGCGGCGAACCCGACGGGCTTGTCGTCCAGGATCGCCATGTACGAAATCGACATAGGAGACAGGCTTCCGCTTAAATAATGATGTTTCTTAAACAACTCCCAAGCCGAGTTTTTGCAACGAATGACATCGAACTTGATTGGCTCGCGCCGAAGACGCCTCCGTTCCAGCCGACCATCGGCCATGTCCAGAATCCAGTCTGCCTCGAGCCATTTAGCCGTGTCGTAATGACATGTTACAGCTAAAAATCGGCGTTTTATCAGACCGGATCGAATGTTCTTTGCCAGCGCAACGCAGGACGCCATCGCGACAGTGCGGTCGACGACCGATGTAAACTCGTCAAAGACCAGCAGCGGCGTTTTCTCATCTTTCGATTCGCCCTGCGCCAGAGCGATTGCCAGGTCGCAGCGAAACTTCTCGCCGTTGGACAGTATCGAATATGGCTTTATCCAACTGGGCGGTGAACTAAACCCGACAGTGTTGAACAGACGGATGATTTCTTTGATCGGCATCTTCTCCGGGAAAGCGTCCAGAACCGACTGCGATTCCGGCCAGTTGAATCCGGTGAAAAGCGAGTCGCCGTACACCCGCCGGGCAACGGAGCTTTTCCCGCTGCCCGACGGTCCGACAATAAGCCCTATTTGCCAGTTCTCCGACAGCGTCGGCGGGTCGTCCAGCTCAAAGCGCTGCTGCGCCTTCTTCTGTAACGTGACGTCGAACATGCCCTCTATTTGATGAATCCGAAACGAGTCGTAAATCGGACATTCAAGCGTAAAATTCATGGATTGTTACGAATTCAATTTATAAATTCAATAATTTACAGTTGAGACCTTCCTGCTGAAACCGTTCAAAGAGTTCTTTCTGCTCTTCCTCTCCGTCACAGACGATAAGAATCTGAAACAGTTCAGGAACGGCGACTTCGTCCGGCGTTTTGAGTCCGTTGACGAGGTCGTCCAGAGGCTTAGCGTTGTTTTCCAGCATGGAATCGACCAGATTCCGGACGGCTTCGTTTTGCGTTTCGAGATTGGCTGTCAGTTCTCTGAGCAGTTCTTCGTCCGTTCCCGCCATGTCGGAAAGGGGGTCTAATAACGCCATGAGTTTGTCCGCTTCCTTCTCGTCGAGGTCGACGACCAGAACCGGGACGTCTTGATCCGGCGTCGTTTCCGCTCTTAAATGCCCGTCGATGAGCATATATTTTCCGTCGTCTGTTTTGCGAGCTAACAGCGCGTCGGCATAGCCGATTTCGGCTAAAACTCCCTTGAGCGCGTCTTTTTGGCTGTCCGGATGGGTTCGCCAGTTTTTGGGATTCGGAACGAGGTCTTTCGCCTTGACGTAAATAAGTTCTTTAATTCGATTTTTAATCTGCATGATGTGTTACAGCTATCGTTCTCAGTGTATGCTTTACGTTGTCTGAGGCGTTTGTTGCGTCAATAATCGATATATGTATTTGACAGGATACAGCCAAAGGATTATCGCCCACGGCACAATGACGAAAAGCGCTTTGAGAGCGAATACAAACCAATTCCATATAACATTATTGTCTTCCGGGGAATTCTGATCAGAATCATTTGACAATCCCGCTGCTTCATCCACTACGACAGGCTGTTCTAAAAGGGGCGACAACAGTTCGTTTTCCGTATTTGATAAATCAGGATACGGCATAGTGGGGGCAGGTTTTGGAACGGGATTGGGCTTTTGTTCCGGAATGACGGATTTCAAAAAGTAACGAATTCTTCCAATTTGAGATCCGTAGAGGCATTGATTGTCCGATCCCCACAGCGTTGCAACGAGTTCTCCGGACTGGTTGAATACTCCGCCGCCGGAATCGCCAAAGCGAACGGTTGCGCCTTTGCGGTCATAGACAGCCTGAAGCGTGTCGCGGGCGTCGGCTCCCTGAACTTGAACATATCCATTAACGGTGGCGACTGTTACTTTAAAAATCCCGTTGGGTCCGTATCCGGCGGCATAAACCCGAGCGCCGGGCAGGGGAATGGTCGCGGTCAACTTCACAGGAACGGTTCCAGAGGGAAGCGCGCCGGGAATCGACATGTCCAGAATGGCGAGGTCGTATTCTCTGTCAATTGCCAGAGGCTGCACGGGACATCCAACTTGTTTGGAGAACTGTACGGTGGCATAATCGGTTGTGTTTTCAAACAGATGAGCGCATGTGAGCAAATACACGCGATTCTGATAATAAATTAACGTACCGGAACCGTAACTGTTCGATTTTGGGGAAGCGACGGCAACCCTGACAATCGACTGATTTATTTCAGACGGACAACAAATTCCGCCTGAACAAATCACGCCCATTTGTATTACGCCGTACTCAGATTCCGAGCCATGAACGCTAACGGAATTCAAAAGAAAAAGACTTGTAACGGCTGCAATAAGTTTTTTGTTCATTCGATTTAACAGGAAGGGAATTACAAAAAATGAAAAGAACGGTTTAAAATGGGCGATTAAAGTATGCCGTCCAACGTCGAGTTCAGACGGCGCATTTAGAAAGAAAAAATATCAAGCGGATTGTTAAACGTATTCCGAGTTGCATAACTCTCTTTGAGCGGCTTCGGCTTCTTTCCTGCGTCGAATAACCTCGTACCGCTTCCGTTCCGCCGGACGAAGACATAGCGTATCGACGGCTACTTTTCCTTGGCTGGCGCTTTGTCCAACAGATTCCAGCATTTGAATGACTTCTGATTCCGAACAGGATTCTGTATGAACGGGCTGCTCGCAAAGTTCATTGTACTGTTTGGTTAAACAGACTTTGCAGGGCAGGGCGCATAACGCGCCGCAAGTGGGGCATCGACCGAAAACAGATTGTTCTGTAACAGGAGCCTGAATAATTTTTGCAAGACGTTGGACAATTGACGGTCTGCGACGCGCTATTTTCATCATTCGTCTGACAGCGTTGTGCGACGCGCCGGTCTGACGGCAGATTTCCGCTTCTGACATCCTTGCTCGCGTTAGTTTGACAATTCTCTTTTGAATTTCCGGAAGAAGCATTTTGATCTCCTTATCAACTGGTTTTGACAACCTGTCAACAGCTGCGTTTGCTTTCCATGTCAGTTAAAATTGACTTTAGCTGTCGGCTTGCTCATAACGCGGAACAATATACCATGCAAGTGTTCCATTTGCAAGCAAAAAAAGGTATGATTTTTTAAAAATCGATAGAATTTTTTCTTTTTCAGTTTATGCTGATAACATCAAAAAGAGATCAAATGAATTATGCGATCAAGAAACAAAAGAAATAACTGTTACAAAAAGCAGAATCGCAGAAAGCAAAAACAGAATAATTGACCAGCAGTTTCTGGAAACGGACGTCTTTTTCAATTCGGATTTCAAAAGACGTTTGAGTTTCAGCCATTGAAGTCGGCTGGGGTTCTTTTCATTGGAGACGATTGTTACATTATTTAAGCCGGAAACGAATTCCAGATGAAGATCTATATCTTCCTGAGGCATGTATAAACTGTCGCCTGCCCATGTGGATTGATCGTCAAGGCGATCGGCGATTGTTTCTAAAATCTCTTTCAATGTTGTTTTGTCGATGTTGTAAACTATAAGCCGAGGTCGGCTGTAGAGAATAATTAACAAGGTTATCAGAATGTACAAAAAGGCAAGAATAAGCCAGATGTACGTTCCGTATCGAATTGCAGCGTTAATTGGGAAAAACAGATTCATAGGACCTTCAAAAACCATTCCAGAAGCTGCAGCGCATAATAACGCAATATCCTCGCTGCCGCTGAGTACTAATGGACGGCGCGATGCATGAATTATTCCCAGCATCAGGAAATAAACTGCAAGGGGAATTAGCGACAGACATATTGCGAACGCATTCATATTTTTATTGTACTATTCAGAACGCAGTTCGTCAAGGGGAGCCGCGTTTATTAGTGTGGAGTGAGGAGTGAGGAGTGAGGTGTGAGGGGGGAGGGGTGAGGAGTGAGGAGTGAGGGGTGAGGAGTT
>JAFSMW010000019.1 GCA_017447745.1 Thermoguttaceae bacterium | reverse complement strand
GGGCGTGGAACGGGGAACGGTGAAATGGCTACGCATAATCGAGGAAACGTCCCGCGTCAGCGCGTCGCCCGGCCCGACGTACTGGAATCAGCGTTTCTCGACGTCTGCTGCGCTGGCGTGGACGCCGAAAATCTATCACGGCATCGTCCCGGTCTGCGAAGACGGCAGCGTCAGCTTTATCGCCCCGTCCGGCAGAGCGATTTACTTCCAGCTGTTGGATAAAGACTATCGCCTTGTCCGATCCATGAGAACGTTTATTCAGGCGGCGCCGGGAACGGGCAGAAGCTGTACGGGATGTCACGAATACGGCCCGCCCAAGGGCAGAGCCGGAGAGCTGAAGATAGCGAGCAAACGTCCCCCGCTGGTTCCTCAAGACGAATCCTGGGGAAGCGGGTACATGGATTACCCGTCCATGATTCAGCCGATTTTCGACCGCAAATGCGTTCGATGTCACGGCGGAGAGGAGGGTATCGCCGCCGGGCTGGACTTGTCCGGCTCGCCGACAAAGCTGTTTAACATCAGTTACGAAAACCTGACCTCGCGCCGGGAAAAACTGTACCACGTCGATCTGATTTCCGCTATCTGCTGCGCCAATCCGACGTCGTACTGGTCGACAAAGATTTTCGATCCCTATACGCACGGTTCCGGAAACGCTCCGCTGGCGGACAAGGTTCTCAACGACCCAACGCACAAGGATTTACTCACCGAAGACGAACGCAAGCTGCTCTTTACCTGGATCGATACAAACGGCTTGTATTTCGGAACGTGGAACTATACGCAGTCCGGTCCGTTCCTGGTTGGCTGGGAGGAAGCGGTCAACCAGATTCGACAGGTCATGCAGGATTCCAGCTGCGCAAACTGTCACGCCGACGAAAACGGGAACGTCGTCCGGTTTGAAGACGACTGGATCAACTTTGAACGTCCGGAATACAGCCGCGTCTTGCGCGCTCCGATGAAGGTCGGAAACGGGCTCGGCATTGGCGCGTGCCGAAACTACAAATTCGAGCAGGATTATCGGCGCCTGGGACTGCTGAAATACAAATTCCATGACACGTATCCAGTTCCCCTCGACAGACTGCCGACGCAGGTCTGGAAACCCGTAGCCGGAGAAAACGACGGTTCCGGCGACCCGGTCGTTTCGATTCCGTCGACCGACAACGCGGTGTATCAGGAGATTCTGTCGATTATCAAACGAGCGGCGCGGTACGCATACGCGTCGCCCCGAATCGACATGAAAAACGCGTACGAAATCCGCAAAGACTGGGTTCAGGAAGGACGAACCCGCCAGGCTCTGCCGATGCCGATTCCTGACAACCCGCCGAAAATCTCGCTGTCGCTGACCGACAAGGGGCTTCCCAAACTGACGTGGGCGAACGACAAACGCGTTATCGGTTTGATTGCTCAAGTTCATCGCGGGACGACGCCCAACTTTGCCGTCAGCGATTCCACGTTGGCGGGTGCGAAGCCGCACGGGCAGAAGGACGAGGTTATGTCTCCGAATAAGCCGGGTTCGACGCTACCCACGTCCAATCAGGAACCGACCTTGGCGGGCGCGACGGAAACGAACTGCTTTGTCGATTTCGACGCCCCGGCAGGACAGAACTATTACGCCGTCGTCTTTGTTTGCGACCCGGCTAAAACGTGCGGGACGTGTTACGTCGACAACGATCTGGCGAAGGAGATGGACGCTCTGGGAAAGGGCATCGTTCCTGAGCGCAGGTCGATGGAAAACCGCTGTCCGTTGTCGATGTTCCAGCCGAAATCGGGCGATCCGATTTATGTCGGCGCCATCGACGTCCCCAAACGGGACCCGGCGAAAGAGCAAGTTCAGAAATCCGTTTTCGCCTCAACGACCACGTACCATTTGCAAGACGCTTTTATAACGTCGCCCATCGACGGCGTGGACGCCAATACGGACGCAGCGCTGTCAATTTCCTTCGACGTGAAATGCAAGCCGTCCGGGAAATGGGCGGTTCTTCTCTCCTACGGACATTGGAACAACGGCTGGTTTATACAGAATTTTGAGGGCGTCTGGCGGTTCCATATCGGAAACGTCAACTGTGACTCGACAGAGAAAATCCCGCTGGGTAAATGGGTTCACGTCGACGCGGTTCTGAAAGACGGTCAGGCGAAGCTGTTCCAGGACGGGAAAGAAGTCGCCTCCGCCCCGCTCGACGCCCCGTCCCGATTCTGGCTCGGCGACCTGTTTATCGGTCAGTACGGCTTGGAACAAAAGCCTGCCTACCAGTTCAACGGCGTAATCCGGAATTTGAAAATCGAGGCGGCGCGAACGACGAGCAACTAGTCGTCTTGCTGAAACGCTTAGCGTACCCGGCTCGCGGCAGTCCCCTGCCGCCCCCGATGTCGTGGGAGCCAATCCTCGCTGCGTCTGGTAAATAACCTTTCCAACACGAATTAATATCATGAGATATAACATTCCCTTCCTTTTTACGTTGGCGGCGCTGACGTCGTTGTTATGGATAACAAACGTTCAGGGCGCGGAGTCGTCCAATCCCAATATTGCTCGCAGCGCGACGGCGACCGCGTCGTCTGAATATTCCCGCGACTTCTCCCCCGCCAGGGCAATTGACGGTCAGATTGCAGAACCGCATTCAGGCGACGCCGGGATGGCGTGGGCGATCAACGGCAAAACCGCCAAGGGAAAAGCAGTCTTCACCTTGACGTGGGACACGCCTGTCGAGGCGTCGGAAATCGTCTATTTCGGACGCGCGGGAGCGGGATTCACTGACGAAGGCTTTAAGGACGTCGAGGTGTATCTGAACGATTCCAAAACGCCGGTTCTCAAAGCGCAGCTCAAGCCTGGTCCTGCCCCTCAGCGGCTGAATTTTCCCAAAACGACGGCGCGGTCGATTACCCTGAAATTTCTTTCCGACTACGGCCGCCCCAACTCCGGCGCGGAAGAGATCATGGTCTTTACCTACCCCGCCACGGACGCTCAAATTCAGGGAGCCATACTCCCGGGGATGCTGGAAGCGTTTGTCGAATCCGTTCTTCCAGACGAGATTGTTTTCTGTACTCGCAAACACATGTACGAACACTGGTACGCCAATTTCGGCTACTATGCCGACAGCGTCTATCATAAACCGTATCACAACAATTCCGGCGGGGCGCTGTACGCATACAACGTCAAAACGAAAACCCTTCGCACAATATTTGAAGACAAAGGCGGCACGATTCGAGATCCCAACGTCCATTACGACGCCCAAAAGATTCTCTTTTCGTACTGTCCGTCCGGGAAAGATCATTACAATTTGTACGAAATCAACGTTGACGGCACCGGACTGAAGCAGATTACCGGCGTTGGAGAAGACAAGCCGCTGAAACTGCCGGAAGGCGTCGTTCCAGACGAAACGCCCGGCTGGCGCTTTAAGGCGAGATGCAATCCTCAGACACGCGACTTCGCGCCCCCCGGCTGGGACGACTACGAAGCGACGTATCTGCCGGACGACTCTATTGTTTTCTGTTCAACCAGAGCCAATCGCTACGTCGGCTGCTGGCTGACGCATGTTGGCACGATTTACAAATGCAATCCGGACGGCTCCAATATTCGCATGCTTTCTTGCAACGTAGAACAGGACAACACGCCCTGGGTTCTCAACAACGGGCAGATTGCGTACATGCGCTGGGAATACGTCGACCGCTCACAGACTCATTATCACCATCTCTGGACGATGAATCAGGACGGAACGCGTCAGATGGTTCTCTTTGGAAACTTACATCCCGGCGGCGTGTTTATCGACGCGAAGCCCATTCCCGGCTCACAGAAAATCGTCTGCTCCAACAGCCCCGGACACGGCAAAACGGAGCATTACGGCAGATTAGCCGTTATCGACCCGACTGCTGGACCGGACAAGCTGGAATCCATGCGAAACATCACGCCTGACGCGAATTATTCCGACCCGTGGGCGTTTGACGAAGATCATTTCATGGCAGCGTCAAACGACAAAATCCTGGTTATCAACTCTCAGGGGCGGAAGTCGGTTCTCTTTCAGCTTCCTCCGGAACTCAGCTCGCAGGGATACATGGTCAACGAACCCCGTCCGCTCATGGCGCGACCGCGAGAGCGCGTAATCATGAACCAGACGGACTATACAAAAGATTATGGTACGCTTGCCATGGCGAATCTGTATAAGGGCCGTAAAATGCAGAGCGTCAAGCCGGGAACGGTTAAATATCTGCTCATTTACGAGACGCTGCCTAAACCGATTCATTACTCCGGCGGAATGGATATGATGTCGATTTTCGGCACGTTTACGTTGGAGCGCCTTTGGGGAACCGTCCCGGTCAGCGAAGACGGCTCTGCGTACTTCAAACTGCCAGCCAACCGACCAGTTCTGTTTCTCGCCATGGACGAGAACGGACATTGCGTCAAGAGAATGCACTCGTTCGTTTCCGTCATGCCGGGCGAAAACACAACCTGTATCGGCTGTCACGAAGAACGCACGCTCACGCCAACTGGCGACGACAGAGACAAGCTGTTCCGAATCATGCACAACAATCAACCGGCGGAAATTCAGCCTGTTGCGGACATGAAAGACCTCGGGCCGGACTTCCACGGCGTTTTCGACTTCCCTCGCGACATTCAGCCGATTCTGGACAAACATTGCGTTAGCTGTCACAATCCAAGGCGGGAAGACGGCGGCGTCAACCTCTCCGGACACTGGACGCCCATGTATACCATCTCGTACACGCATTTAAGCTGGTATCGGCTTTTGGGCGACAATCGAAACCGGGCGACAAGCAACTTCGCCCCCTACGAAATCGGAACGGGTTCCAGCCGGCTTGTCAAGCTGATTGAAGAAGGACATCAGGGCGTTAAAATGCCGCCGGAAGAACAGTCTGTCATTCGGCACTGGATTGACGCCGGGGCGAACTTCGCCGGCACGTACGCTGCGGAAGCGTCCGGCGGAGTGGGATATTATATATCAAGCATTCCGGTTCTGGAAAGAAACGCCTGGCAGGAACAGGTCGCCATGCGCGAAACGATAACCCGCCGCTGCGATTGCTGTCACGTTAAAACTCAGCAAGACAGAAACCGCGTTAAAACCTATTTCTGGGTTCCCCTTCAAGGCGTTCCCTCCATGAAGGACAAGAACCGGCTCGGTTACGGCATTCAGGACGACAATTATAATCCCGCCAACCCGAGAACGCGAACGGATCATACCATCGCCCACGATTTATGCGAAGCGAACGCTCGCTATTCCCGCATGGAGATTTACGACCTGTCGTATCCGGAAGAGTCGAAGGCGCTGTTGGCGCCGCTGAGCAAATCCGCCGGCGGCTTGGGCGTCTGCGAAGCGAAGTCCGGCAAACCGATTTTCGAGTCAACCGACGATCCGGACTACCAGACGATTCTCAAAGGCGTTCAGCGCGGGCGCGACTACATCCTCAACGAGGACAACCGGTACTCCATGTTCTACTGCGATAAGAATAACGGGGTTGCGCCTCAAACGTACGTACCGCGCTGGTCATACTTGCGAGAGATGATTCGTTACGGCGTTCTCCCCGTCGACGCCGACCCGACCGCTACGTACAACCCGTTCACGCTGGACGAACAGTACTGGCGCACATTCTGGTTCGTACCGGATAAGAAGGAGTAATTATTTACATTTCCCCCAATACAGCCATGAAACACAAAACCCCCAATACAGCCATGAAACACAAAACCCTTTCCATATTCCTGTTGTTTGCTTTGACGTTTGCGGCGCTGACCGCTTCGTTCGTTTCGGCTGATGAGCCGACGGCGGCGGACTCGCCCAAGGCGCGGCTGACGTTTCCGATTCTCTTTACGGCGCGGCACAATTATCAGGGCTTGCATATTTACGACACGTTTTATCAGTGGCGCCGCGGCGTGAAGAATCCGGGCGTCGGCGGGATTTACATTCTCGAAAACCCGGCTGACCCGCCGGAGCAGTATCGGATTCGACCTCTTATCGACCCGACGACCAACCCGACGCTGGGCGACGGCATCTACTTTGACCCGGCTCTGTCCTACGACGGCAAAACGATTCTGTTTTGTTACAAGGGGACGCCCAACGGGAACTCGATTATTTACAAAATCAACCTCGACGGGACGGGGCTGAAGCAGCTGACCAACCTCGACGCTCAGGGGAATCCGTACAAAGGTTCCGGCGGCGGACATCACGATGTTCGCCCCGCCTGGCTGCCGGACGGGAGAATCGTCTTTACGTCCACGCGTTACAGCGGCCTTGTGCCGTGCGCCAACAACGGCGTGGCGATTCTTCACGTCATGAACGCGGACGGGTCCGACATTCATACGATTTCCGTCAACAATGTAACAGAATTCGACCCGTCTGTTTTGCCGGACGGCAGAATTCTCTTTGGCCGCTGGGAGTACATCGACAAAAACGCGCTGACGATTCAAAGCCTGTGGTCTGTCTATCCGGACGGGACAAACGAAACGGCGTACTTCGCCAACAACATGGTCTTTCCCGAGGCGATTCTTCAGGCAAAGCCCGTTCCCGGCTCGCCCTATTTGGTTGTCGGGACGTTCGCGCCGCATAACGCTCCGCCTCGCGGAACTATCGCATTTATCGACATCTCCGCCGGAGTTCAGAATTCCGTCTCCGGGAAGAACGACGAAAAGGCGATAACCAATCTCGAATACCCGGATCGACCCACCTACGATCGCGGGCAGTCCTGCGATCCGTGGGCGCTGGACAAGACGCTGGTTCTCTATTCCGGGCAGATTAACAATCCAACCAACGGCGGAAAGTTCAATTCGCTCATGCTTATCGACGACAAGGGTAACAAGACGGAGCTTTTATCCAACGCGACAATTGACCTTCACAACCCGATTCCGATTCTCCCCCGTCCCGTCCCGCCGGTTCTGGTTGACAATACCGACCGGAGCAAGACGACCGGCAGTTTCTTTGTAACAGACGTTTACCAGAACCTCAAGGGGGTTAAACGGGGAGACGTGAAATGGCTTCGCGTTATAGAAGAGACGTCCCGCGTCAGCGCGTCGCCGGGCAGCAACGGGCTGAATCAGACGTTTTCCATTTCCGCCGCACTGGCGTGGAGTCCGAAAATCTATCACGGCATCGTTCCCGTCTGCGAGGACGGAAGCGTTTGCTTTGAAGCCCCGTCCGGACGCGCGATTTACTTCCAGCTTCTCGACGAGAACTACCGGCTTATCCGATCCATGAGAACGTTTATTCAGGCGGCGCCCGGTACGGCGAGAAGCTGCACGGGCTGTCACGAATACGGTCCGCCGGTTGGAATCGCCGGGCAATCCAGAATGGCGGGACACAACCCGCAAAAGCTGCAAGACGAATCCTGGGGAAGCGGCTATCTGGACTACCCGTCCATGATTCAGCCGATTCTCGACAGAAAATGCGTCCGATGTCACGGCGGAGACGAGGGCATCGCCGCCGGGCTGGACTTGTCTTCCGCCCCGTCCCGGCTGTTCAATATCAGTTACGACAACCTGACTTCCCGCCGGGAAAAGCAGTATCATGTCGATTTAATTTCCGGGATTTGCTGCATGAACGGCACGGCGTACTGGTCTTGCCGGATCTTTCAGCCGTACGAACACGGCTCTGGCGCGAGCCGCGCTGGCGGAAAGGATAAGGTTATGCCTCCGAACAAGCCGGATTCGAAGATACCCACGTCCAAGCAGGAACCGACCTTGTCGGGCGCGCCGCTGGCAGAACGGCTTCTCAACGACCCGACGCACAAGGACTTTTTGACCAAAGAAGAACGCGAGCTGCTCTTTACGTGGATTGACAGCAACGGCATTTATTACGGCACGTGGAACTACACTGCGTCCGGACCGATTCTGCGTCCGTGGGAACAGGCGGCAAACCAGATTCGAGACGTTATGAAGAATTCCAGCTGCAAGGAATGTCACGCTGACGCGAAAGGCAATATCGTCCGGTTTGAAAACGACTGGATTAACCTTGAGCGTCCGGAATACAGCCGGGTTCTTCGCGCCCCGATGGCGCCAGTTAAATCGGAATTAAAGCAAACGACTAACGGGAGCGGCGCCTCGACGCTGGGAATTGGCGCGTGCCGAAACGCGAAATTCGACCAGCAGTTCCGTCGGCTGGGAACCATGTCCGGCGGTCGGTACGAACATGCGGTACATCCTTTGGACTGGTTCCCGTCACAGGTATGGAAACCCGTCGCGGCAAGCGACCCGAACTCCGGCGCCCCGGTTGTTTCGATTCAATCGACTGACGATCCCGTATATCGACAGATTTTGGCAATTATCAAACGAGCCGCCCGGCAGGCGTATGCCGCGCCGCGAATCGACATGCCCGGCGCGTTCGAACTCAACGGCGGCGCAATCGCGGGGCGATCCCGACAGATTCTTCCGCAGCCGCTGCCGGACGTTATGCCGAAAATCAATCTGGCGTTGACCGCGTCCGGAAAGCCGGAACTGTCCTGGGCGAACGACAAACGCGTTATCGGTCTGGTTGCGGAAATTCACCGCAGCGACAAACCGGAATTTGCTCTGTCGGACGAAACAATTGTCGGAACGACGGAAATGAATCGCTTTATCGACGCGAATGCCGCAGAAGGGAAATGGTTCTATGCCGTCCGGTTCGTCTGCGACCCGGCTCAGACGTGCGGCACGTGCCGCGTTTCCGGCGATACAATCAACGACTTAACCGCCCTGACCGAAGGAATCGTCCCGGAACGGAAATCTATAGAAAACCGCTGTCCGCTCTCGATGTTCCAGCCGAAGAAATCCGAGCCGGTTTACGTCGGGTCAATCGACGTTCCTCAGCCCGCGCCGGTAAAGCCACAGACCGTCCGCCGCCTTCTCGACATGCCGACCGTCGACCTGGCGTCACACAACGGCTGTCTGGTCGTACCGTCGGAAGAAGACCTCAACATGAAAGGGTTCCTGGCGATTTCGTTTGATATTAAGTTCACGCAGCCGGGCGTCATGCCGGTTCCAGTCGGATACGGCGCATGGCGGCGCAGCGGCTGGTTTATCCAGAAGTTTCAGGAGAAATGGCGATTCCATCTGTCAGGAACGGACTGCGATTCCGAAACCAAAGTCCCCTTGAACGAATGGCTGCACATGGACTTTATCGTCGAAAACGGTCAGATGAAAGTTCTGCAAAACGGACAGACCGTCGCGCAAGCGCCCGTTTCCCAGCCGACAACAAGCTGGTTCGGCGACCTGTACCTGGGTCAGTATTCGGATACTCAGCGACCGGAATACCAATTCCACGGCGAGATGAAGAACCTGCAGGTTTGGGGGTATTAACGAGTTGCGAGTTGCACAATGGTTATGTGCAGGTCAACTCGCACACGGATTTTACGGATTAGACGGATTTTCGCCGATTGATTAATGGAAGGCGGTAATGAAGCGAGCGCAGCGAGCGGAATTACGCAGTTCGCCGAAGGCGAACCGAAAAGTTCGAAGCGCGCATAACAAAACGCCGCAGCCAGTTCCCTTTCCGGATCGCGAGCAAAGCTCGCCGAAGGAATTATTAGCCACAAAGAACGCAAAGAAATTTTTAAAACTTCGCGAACGTCCTCCGCGCCTCCGCGTCTCCGCGTGAGATTTTCCGAGAGCTTATGCAACCAGGCTCGCCTATCGTTTTGTTCGCCTGTCGGCGAATGCGTAATTCCGTTCGCTAAAGCGAACTCCATTACCGCCTTCCAATCCATTTTCACTCTCCATTTCCCTCATTTTCTCAAACTTTTTAACTTTTTTTCAAAAATTTTCTCTTTTACCGCTTTTCGATTGCCAAATTGAGTGTATAATATAATTAATGTATAAAAGCGATATTCCATTTTGCGCCCGGGCGTTCCGCCGCAAAAGTCGTTTCAATAACCGTTTACCAGTTTTACCCAAATAGAAGGAGTAAAATAATGGCTAAATCTAAAGACTGCTCATTCTGCCCCCCCCCCCGTATTTTAACACGTTGTGGATTTTCTTTTTTGGCAATTCTAATTGGCGCGTTGTGTTTGTCTTCTTACGTAGCCGCAGATACTATTTATCAGACGTCAGATATGCCAGGCGGAAAGTCTTGGGCGGATTCGGCATACTGGTCTGGGGCAGTTCCCTCAACGTCAACGGCCAACGATTATTACGTCGGGCAGGGAGTTACAGCGGACCACATCGTTTTCCGAACGAAAGATAATGGTACGGCTGGCAGCAGCGATACGTTCCCCGCTGGCAACACGCTTTGGATGGGCTACAATACAGACGGAACCTTTAGTACCGCTCAAGGGCAAATCGGGTTGAAGTCCTGGAACTTTACGGTTAACGATTTGCGACTGGGCAATTCGTTGATTAATCAGGCAATGTCAGCAGGGACAATCAACCTCAAAGGTTCGATGGAGGTCAATGGAACTGTTGTCTTTCAGTTCGGCGGCGCTACCGATCGTTTTATTAACGTTCAAAGCGCGATTTCCGGCGCCGGCGAAATTACTCTCGTTCATAACGCTAATAAAGACAACCTCATCATTTCCAGCGCCAACAACGCCTTTACAGGAACGTTAAACGTGAGCCAAAATTCCAGCGTCGTTCTCAAAGGCGCCAATGCCATGCAAAATGCGTCGAGCATTGTACTCAATTCCGGCTCAACGTTAAAACTCTCTGCGGCTCAAACGTTTGTAGAAAACAGCATTTCCGGAACTGGAACGCTGAAAATCGCTGCTGACCAAAGCATTAGCGGTATTTCAGACGCTTTTACCGGAACGATCAATGTTACCAATTCTGCCAGAGCCGAATATTCAAAGCCGCTATCGTCAAATACTAAACTTGTCATTGACAACGGCGCTCAGTTTCGCGTTTTTGCTCAAAATAATCCTGTTATTAACTGCGATATTTCTCTAGCTGGAACAGGCAGAATTATCGGTGGAAAGAATGCAGGCGCTTTGGTTTTCCATGAATGTTCTGGAACGTCAACTGTAAATGGAAATATCAGCGTAGATGCGTATTCAATGATTGGTTCATATTACATTGCAAATGCGCTCTTCAACGGCGAGATTGATACCAATGGCTATACATTAGAATTTCGTCAGACGCGTGAAGGCGGTTCTGGAAACAATTCATCATTTACTGTAGCTGGAGACGTTTTGTCAACTGGCGGTACGCTTGGAACTCTTTGGCTGGCTTATGATGTAATACCGAGCGTTGTAGATACGCATTTATACATAGGCGATTCTACGGCGGCAGATGAAAATTCGCCGACCAATCAGATTATTAACGCCAAAATTACAAATGCCAACAAAAACGAAATTGTCATTCAGCCAGGCGCGAATCGAACCGTTACGGTGAATGGAACGATGGCGCATAATACAAATAACAACAACAATAAAAAAGGTTTCATTAAAAACGGCGAAGGAACGCTCGTTTTGACTGGCGGGCTGACAACTCAGATGGCCGTCAACGCAGGCGTTTTTGAACTTACTGGCTCTGCGTTTGAAAACGTTACTGGAACAATTACCGTCAACGATGGCGGAACGCTGGAATACAACGTAGCCAGCGGAGATGAAAAAACGGCTGTCTTTACGAACACGGCATACGTCCTCGGCAACGGCGATATTCTCAAAACCGGCGAAGGAAGATTAAAGATTAATACAGAAGGAGTTACGGGAGATTTACATTTTACCGCTGAAAATTTCGTCGTTGCTTCTGGTCGTCTGGACTTGCAAGGTTACATGTTAGGCAATATCGAAGTCGACGCGAATACAGTCTTTTCGCCCGGCAACTCCGTTGGCGAGGCTACGTTTGGCGGCGGATATATTCTCAAAGACGGCGCTACACTGTTAATCGAACAGGAAGGCGATCGTATTGATACGCTTACCGCCAGTTCGTTTACTATTGATTCCAACTCCATTATTGACATAGTCGCTGATTCCCTTCATCCGGGCGCGTCATACGATATTATTTTCCAAACGGATTCTGAAGGCAATCCGAAAATCTTTACAGAAGCTCAGGCAACCGATGATTTCTGGAACAATCTTCTGACGCCGGAAAGCGCCTATTATTGGAATCTGAGCGTTAGCGGAAACATTGTTAGAGCGTCCGTAGACGCCAACGCCGTTCCGGAGCCGTCAACGTGGGCGCTGTTATCGCTGGGCGTTGTCGTGTTATTCCTGCGTAAGCGAGTTAGGAATTAGGAGTGAGGAGTTAGGAGCTAACGAAATCGTGACATTTTCGGAGTGCGAGAGGGAAGCGTAAGCGGAACACTCGCTTTTTTAATAAATAGAATCACTCAAACCGGCGAGCGTAGCTCGCTACAGATAATCGAAGCTGCTTGTCGACAAACCGTCAAGTACGAAAGCGACGGCAAGCCGTCGTACTCCAAAATTTCGGCTTCGCCAGATTGGTATTTCCCTAATTTTATTCAATCCAAACCGCTCTAAAACTTTTTTGAACAATTTCATTCTCATCTTACATCGAAATCGTATTTCTGGTATAATCAAGTTAAATACATAAATACACTATTCGAGTTTTTTCAGGAGATAACCACATGAATCAATTTACCCGTCGGGATTTTTTCAAGACGTCTGCTGCCGCCGCTGCCATGGCAACAGCGATTCCAGTTGTTACAACTTCTAAACCGGTTTGGGCGCAGGCGCCCAGCGACCGTCTTCGCCTGGGCTGTATCGGTCTGGGTCAAATGGGGCGGGGAGACGCCGCCGATTTCAATCGTCTGACCGATATTGTCGCTATTTGCGACGTCGACGAAAACTACGGCATCGCCAACGCTTTAAGAATGAACCTTGGGAAACGCGACGCCAAAGGCAAGGTTGTCAAGCCGGACGCCTACAAGGACTACCGCCGGATTCTCGAACGTAACGACATTGACGTTGTTTGTATTGCAACGCCTGACCACTGGCACGTCAAGATCGCTGTTGAAGCGCTCATGGCGGGCAAGCACGTCTTCTGTCAGAAACCGCTGACGCTCACGCTGGAAGAAAACCAGATTATTCGCCGCGCCTGCGAGAAGTATCAAAAGACGTTCCAGATCGGCACGTGGCGGCGCTGTCAGAAAAATCAGTTTGTATTGGCGACTCTGCTGGTTCGCAAGGGATACCTCGGCGAAGTCAAAAAGATAACTTGCGACCTTCGCGGCTGTCCCACGTCCGGCGACATCCCCAAGAGGGACGTTCCCGCTTCTCTGGACTGGGAAATGTGGCAAGGTCCCGCGCCGCGTTACGATTTCCTGGCTGATATGAAAAGCTCTCGCAGCAATGGCGTTTTCGGCGACACGCGCTGTCACAGAATGTTCCGTTACTGGTACGAGTATTCCGGCGGCAAGTTTACCGACTGGGGCGCTCATTATATTGACGCCGCGTTGTGGGCGATTAACCTTCAGACGCAGGGAACCGGTCCCGTTTCCATCGACGGCGCAAACGCTCATCACCCGGTTGAATTCAAAGACGGCTATCCGACTGTTGACAACCGTTACAACGCCAGCGACAAGTTCGATATTAAATGCATGTTCGAAAACGGTCTGGAAATGCGCGTTGTGAGCGATTCGCCAGACGGCGACGGGATTCTCTTTGAAGGAACCAAAGGGCGCATTCACGTCAATCAGGGACGCTGCAAAGGCAAGCCGGTTGAAGAACTTCCGCCCAACGCCTTTACAGACGACGATTATCGAGAACTGTTCCACGGCAAACCG
>JAFSMW010000249.1 GCA_017447745.1 Thermoguttaceae bacterium | reverse complement strand
GCCGGCAGGGGCTGCGCCGGCAGCCAGTTGTGATTCGTCGCCGGCCAGAGCGTATTGGCGTGAACTTCGAGCAGCTTTCCGAGCTTTCCTTTTCGAACCAGTTCCGCCGCCAGCTGGAAGTTGCCGATGTTGCGCCGCTGCGTTCCCGCCTGATAGACGATTCCGGACCGCTCGACAGCCACCGCCAAGGCAATGCTTTCTGCAATGGTCAGCGACAAGGGCTTTTCGCAATAGACGTCTTTCCCGTACCGTGACGCGGTAATCGACGCCAGCGTATGCCAGCGGTCGCCGGTGGCGATAAGAACGGCGTCGACGTCGTCGCGAAGAAACAGGTCGTTCATGTCGTTATAGACGGGGAACTTGATGTCGCCGTACATCTGCCGGGCGAGGTTCTGGTTTCGTTCCCGCTGGTCTTTGCGGATATCGCAGTTGGCGACGTACTGAATGTCCTTTCGTTCCAGAAAGATTCCCAAATCGACCCAGCCGCGGCTATGAACGCCCACGGTTCCGAGGTTGATTCGTTCGCTGGGCGCAACCTGACCGTCCAGACCAAGCGCTTTGGCGGGAATGGCAGCCGGCGCGGCTACGACAGCGCCAAGCGCCGCCATGCTCTTAATAAATCGACGACGTGATACGTTAGGCAGGGAAGACGACATACTATTTCTCCTGTTGGTTTTGAATGTACAATCCTTTTTCATCGGCAGGGAAGAAAGAACTCCGCGCCCTTTCCTCGACTTACATCAATTCCGATTATATCAGACTGAAATATTAATTGCAAGACGCGTTGGGGGGGAGGGGACGCGATTTTTAAAAAGAGTTGCGAGAAGATGAAAGGCGGTAACGTAGCGAACGAAGTGAGCGTAGTTACGCTTAGGCGAGCCACGGGTGTTAACCCGTGGGTGTGAGCGCAGCGAACAAAACGTTTGTACCGTACATTCGCCACTGATGAGCCGGCACGCGGCAGTCCCCTGCCGCCTTGTTCAATGCCCCGTTAACAACCTCCGACGCAGCCGAAAACCTTTCTGGATCGCGGACGTCAGTCCGCAAAAGAAAAATTTAACCACAAAGACCACAAAGAACACAAAGAAATGAAAGGCGGTAACGGAGAGAGCGAAGCGAGCGTAGTTACGCTTTGTTCGAAGTGTGCAACCTCAAACGACGCAGCCGAAAACCTTCCTTGGATGTAGCCCGTCCCCGGGCTACAACTTGACGGCTACGCCGTCAAGTCAAAAGCGACGGCAAGCCGTCGCACTCCAAATTAAATATCATTTTGCGACAATTCCCGTTAGCCCCTCTTTCTTATTTTGGAACTGTCTGGTATAATAACGGAAATGGGAATGAGAAAAACTACTCCCTACTCCCTATTCCCCACTCCCTTAACTCTAATTCATTCAACAGCCATGCAGAATTTTACGTATCAGAACACAGTTAAAATCGTTTTTGGACGCGATACGATCAAGCAGATTGGTCAGGAGGCGTCGGCGTTTGGCAAGAAGGCGCTGCTGGTCTACGGACACGGCTCCGTTAAAAAGAACGGTCTTTACGACGCGGTTGTCGACTCGCTCAAGGCAGCGGGGCTGGAATTCGTGGAATATTCCGGAGTCAGCCCGAACCCGCGGTTGTCGCACGCGCAGGCGGGAGCCGATTTGGCGAAACAGGAAAACGTTGACCTCATCGTCGCGCTGGGCGGCGGAAGCGTTATCGACGAATCCAAGGCGATCGCGCTGGGCGCTCTTTACGACGGCTCTGTTTGGGATTTCTACTCCGGCAAGACGACGGCGGAAAAGGCGCTACCGATTTGCGACGTTCTGACTGTCGCGGCTACCGGTACGGAAATGAACGGCGGGACGGTTATCACCAACGAAGAAACCCAGCAGAAGTTCGGGCTTATCGTTCCGTGTCTTATGCCGAAGGTTTCCATTCTCGACCCGACTGCTACGTTTTCGCTGGGCGCGAAGTACACGGCGTTCGCCGGCGTCGATATTTTCGCTCATATTGTTGAAGGGTACATAACCAACTCCGACCCGGAAACGCCCATTCAGGACGCCTACGCTGAAGGACTCATGCGAACGGTTATGGAATACACCGCCCGATGCGTCGCCAACGGAACGGACTACGACGCTCGCGCCAACATGATGTGGGCGTCCACAATGGCGTGGAACGGACAGCTGCTGGCTGGCGTTGAAAACGCTGTCTATCCCGCTCACCTGATTGGGCATTCGATGTCCTGCCTGTACGACACCGCCCACGGCGCGTCGCTGTCGGTTGCAATGCCATGCTGGATGAGAAAAGTCAAAGACCTCTACAAGCGCCGTCTGGTTCAGTTCGCCCGCAACGTCATGGGCGTTACCTACAAGGACGAAGACGAAGCGATTGAACAGGGCGTCGCCCGACTGGAAAAGTGGTACGAAAGCATCGGCGCGCCGATTACGTTCACGCAGGCAAACTTGCCGCTCGACGCGTTCGACAAGATCGTCGACAACATCGCGTTCTGCGCTCCGTCCTGGGGCTTGGACATGTACACGCGCGATTTCGTCGCAGATCTGCTCAAACCGGCGGCGAAGTAGTTTGCGCGGGTCAGTCCGTACACGGATTTAGGCGAGCCGGGGTGCGTAAGCCCCCGGAAAAACTCACGCGGAGCCGCGGAGCCGCGGAGATGCGGAGGATGTTCGCGAAATTTTAAAAACTTTGCGCTCTTTGCGGCCTTTGCGGCTTAATTTATCTTCGGCGGGCGAGACGCTCGGAAAAACTCACGCGGAGCCGCGGAGATGCGGAGTCGAGGAGGATGTTCGCGAAGTTTTAAAAACTTTGCGCTCTTTGCGGCTTAAAATATCTTCGGCGGGCGAGACGCCCGGAAAAATTCACGCAGAGCCGCGGAGACGCGGAGGATGTTCGCGAAGTTTTAAAAACTATGCGCTCTTTGCGTCCTTTGCGGCTTAAAATTCTTCGGCGGGCAAAACGCCTGGGAAACTCACGCGGAGCCGCGGAGACGCGGAGGATATTCGCGAAATTTTAAAAACTTTGCGCTCTTTGCGTCCTTTGCGGCTTAATTTATTGGCGTCTTGCCTGATGCGTCTTACTTTTCCTCTTTAACCTTTTTGATATATTTTAGCGGGTGCGTGTCGATGGGGTTGGCGTACCAGCCGCGGACGTTGTTGCGAACCATTTCCTGTGACGTGTAGAAGTACAGCGGAACGAACGGCATTTCTTTCAGGAGCAGTTCTTCCGCCTGCGCGAGTATTTCCATTCGCTTGGCGGGATCCGATTCCGTTTCCGACTTTTTGAGAAGTTCGTCGTACTGCTCATTGCTCCATTTTCCGTTATTGGACGGGGAGTTTGTCTGAAAGAGCATTAAAAACGTATACGGGTCCGGATAGTCGCCAATCCAGGAACTGCGGGCGAACTGGAACTGCCCGAGGTTTCGGCGGGTGAGGTAGTCCGCCCATTCCTGATTCTGAAGTCGGGCGTTTATGCCCAGGTTCTTTTTCCATTGGTGCTGAACCAGCAGAGCGAGGTTTTCGTGCGATTCCGCAGTATTGTACAGGATTTCAATCGTCGGGAATCCTTGCCCGCCGGGATATCCCGCCTCCGCCAGCAAGAGCCGCGCTTCCTCGACGTTGTACTGGTCGCCGTGAACTTCCCGATATTTGCCGGGAATGGACGGCACAATTCTGTCGGCGGGCAGCTGACCCCCGCGGGTAACTTTTTCTACGAACTCTTTTTTATCCAGAGCCATGTTGAGCGCCCGGCGAACGCGGACGTCCTGAAATGCCGGAAGTTTCATGTTGAACGTATAAAAATACGTCCCGAAATACGGCTGATTGATAAAGTCCTTTTCCGGACGCTGTGACAGTTCCTTGGCAATCTCCGGCGGGACGGAGGAAATCCAGTCGACGTCGCCCGCCATGTACATGTTCAGCGACGTTACAACCGACTTCACCGCCAAGCAGTCTATCGTGTTGCACCCGACGTTGTCTTTATCCCAGTACGTCTCGCTTTTTCGCAGACGAATCCGGTCGCGAATGCGGCGGTATTCTATCACAAACGGACCGTTGCCGACAATGTTTTCCGGTCTTGTCCACTGGGGAGAGCCGTACGTCTCGACGCACTTTTTGTTGACCGGGTAAAACGGATAGAACCCCATCAAATACGGAAAATACGGAACCGGGTGCGAGAGCGTCATTTCCAGCGTCCAGTCGTCCAGAACGCGAATTGGAACGGTGTCGAAGTCCGGCAAAAGCCAGACGTACGTTTGACGGGAGACGTCCGTCGGCTTCTTCTGGAATCGATACGTCTTGCCGTCTGCGCCTGTTACAACGTAAACCGGATTGGACTGCTCGTCTGTTTTTTTCTGCGAATCGTCTTTCTTGTCGCCAGCGTCCTTCTCGACAAGTCCTTCAATGGACTCAAGTGTTCCTTTAATCGTTTTGCCGGGAGCGAAGGGCAGGGCGCCGGGTTCCTTTTCCGGCAGTTCAATTTCGACCTTGTCGCCCGGTTTGACTTTGGACGTGGAATAGTTCTCCGCGTTGGGCAGATACCACAGTTCGTAGGAATACTCGCTTCCGGTAGACGGGTGCAGACATCGGCGGAACGAGTACCAGAAATCGTGAGCCGTTACCGGCGTCCCGTCCGACCATTTGGCGTTGTCGCGCAGATGAAACGTATACGTCAGCCCGTCGGGGGAAACGTCCCAGCTTTTCGCGACGCCCGGTCCCGGCTCGCACGTTTTGGGATCCCAGGCGCAAAGCCCTTCAAACACGCCGCCGAGAATTCGTCCTTCAATATTGCCGGATGCCAGCGCCGGGTCAACGGTGCGGATTTCGTCATTGTTGCAGAAGGTAAAGTCCGCCTTGTCCAAGCGCATTGAATTGCAAATGAAAACCACCAAAAGGATGGTAACAAGGGCAACGCCGATTATTGCAAAGGAAAAATTATCTCTCATGGGATTGAATTGAGTTTGTTGGATTATTGCAGGGCGCGACGTTTGCGATAAGTGCGCCCCGTCTTGAAATTCATCTGTAATTATACACAAAATCCCTTGACAGACAAGGGCGAGAGGGTAAAATAATTACGCGAAGCGTTCCGCTAGAACCGCGTAGCGGTTCAATATTAATAGCCGTGGGTTTTAACCCACGGAATACAGAACAAACAAAAAATAAAACATCGTCAAATAACCTTTTCCTTTCGTCTCCTGGATGGGAGGCGGAAGGAAAAGGAACTGAAGCGATTACATTCAGGGGAAGTCCGCTGATTTACAGTTCGCAAGCGTTCCTCATTATTCAACAACACGCCTTTTTGTTCTCAAACATAACATGATAGAAACTCACCCGTGGCAGCCATTTATTCCCCCGAAAGCAAGAATGCTGTTTTTAGGCAGTTTCCCGCCGCCGGAAAAGCGTCATTCGATGCCGTTTTTCTACCCGAACCTGCAGAACGACTTCTGGCGCGTCATGGGACTGATTTTCTTTGACAGCCCGGACGTCTTTCTCGTCCCGGGAGAAAAGCGGTTTGACCAGAGGAAAATAGAATCCTTTTTGACGCAGCGGCGCATTGCCATGTACGACGTTGGGAAGAAGGTGGAACGCCTTGACGGGAATGCGTCTGACAACCGCTTGAGAATTGTCGAGCCGGTTGACCTGTCCGCGCTGCTGACCCAAATCCCAGCTTGCAAGATTATCGTCGCGACCGGGCAAAAGGCGCTCGACGAGATTCTTCGTCAGGCGAGGGCGAATTCGGCTCCGGCAATCGGGGAATCGATACCAATCGCGTTCAACGCCCGATCGTTAACGCTCTTCCGCATGCCGTCCACGTCCCGCGCCTATCCCAAACCGCTGGCGTACAAAGCCGACATGTACCGCCGGTGCTTTGAGACTGAAAAATAAACGTTTTTTACTCGGTCTCAGGTTTTGTTAATAGAATCGTCAGCGCGAAGCCTGTTATAAGAATGGCGGCAGTGCCGCAGACGGTTATCATCAGTTCGTTGAGCGGACAGCGGAACGCAGCAAGCGACTCTGGCCAGATTCCGAATCGGGGCAGGGAAGCCGTCATCCAGAGAATTACGCTCACGCCGACGACGGCGCTGACCAGAGCGATTTTGGACGTCGCCCGGCGGGACAGGAATCCCAGCAGGAACAGCCCAACCATGCCGCCGCTGAAAATGCCCATCAGGTTCCAGTAGGCGTCCAGAACGCCTTTGGCGGAAATCATCAGCAAGGCGCAGCCGATTCCCAAAGCGCCCCAGACGAGCGAGCTGAGATACAAAACCAGCATCTGTTCTTTCTCCCCGGCAGCGGGACGGAAAAAGCGTTTGTAGTAGTCCGTCAGGGTCAGCGTTGACGCGCCGTTGACGCTGGAGCTTATCGTACTCATCGCAGCGGCGAGAATGGCGGCGATAAGCAGCCCCGTCATGCCGACTGGCAGTTGATGGACGATGAAATACGGAAAGACGCCGTCGCCTTTTCCCGCGGCAACGTCCGCCGCCAGTTGAGGGTCGATTATCAAGTCCGGCTGAGCCGTATAGAACGCGAACAGAGCCGTCCCGATAAAGAAGAAAAACGCCGAAATCGGCAGATACAGCAGCGCGCCGAGCCAGACGGAGTTCTTCGCTTGACGTTCCGTCGGAGAGGTCAGATACCGCTGAACGTAGTTCTGGTCAATGCCGAAATTCTGAAGGTTGATCGTCAAGCCGTAAAGCAGCACAACCCAAAACGTAGACGAGCAGAAATCCGTTACAGAAAAACTGCCCAGCGAGAATTTGTCGTTTGCCTGAGCTATCTCAAACAGTTGACGCGGCCCTTCCGGCATCTGGAAAACCAAAATCAGAGCGCACGTCAGCGCCCCGACAATCAAAACGACCGACTGCAGCGCGTCCGTCCAGAGAATCCCGGTTATCCCCCCAATCATGGAATACAACGCCGCGGACGCCCCCACGACAATAATAATCCATCTGACGTCCCAGCCCAGCAAATGGTGCAACGGCAGCGCCAGGAGAAACAAGACCGACCCCATTCGCGCGACTTGCGTGAGCAGATAACATCCGGAGGCGTACACCCGCGCCCACGGCCCGAAACGGTCTTCCAGATGAGCGTAGGCGGAAATCGACCCAATATTCCGATAAAACGGGACGAACCATTTCGTTGCAATCCACGCCGCCAGCGGGATGCTCAAGCTCAATCCGTACGCGTTCCAGTTCCCGACAAACGCCTTTCCCGGCAACGCCAGAAAACTGATGCTGCTGACGTACGTGCCGAAAATCGACAGCCCCACAATAACCCCCGGCGCGCGCCCGTTCGCCGACGTAAACCCTTCCGGCGACCGGCTGGCGAAATAAAACCAGCAGCCAACGCCAACGCTGACGATCATGTAAACGACGATAATTGCAATGTCAATCCAGGGAAGCATGGGGGGAAAATCTTATTAGCAAGACATAAAGAACAGACAATATTGTCAACTGTTGTTTTAAAATAATATTTAATAAACAGTTACATCAATCAAAATAACCATAATATCGAAGCGTGTCAAGACCATTTGCATATTTTCCCCGCGAGTTGGGGTGAAAATCGGGGTAAATATCTTCTGGATAAAAGCTGGAAAGAGCAGTTGAAAATAATTCATCGGGCGGAAATATGACGGAGCCGCACAGTTGGCAGCTCCGCACACCGCGAGGGGAGCGTTTGCGAAATTACTAATCACTAATTACAAATCCCCTCCGTCCTCTTGACAAAGTCGGAAAAAACTATATAATACGCGAAATTTATTTTATATCCTATGGGAATTGCGAAACGAGTCCGTTCGTTTGGCAGAGTCGCCGGCGAATCGCTCCTGACCGCACTCCCGAAAAAACCATGGAATCACTCAAATGAAAGAAGGAATTCATCCCCGTTACGTCGAAATGAAGGTAACTTGCGGTTGCGGAAATACGTTCGTAACCCGCGGCACTCAGCCGGAAATGAAAGTCGATATTTGCTCGGCTTGCCACCCGTTCTATACCGGACGTCTGAAGTACGTTGATACTGCAGGACGTATCGAAAGATTCAACAGCAAGTTCTCTGGCAACTACGCCAGCCTCAAACGCGGCAAGAAGTCTCAGAACAACGAATCTGCCGAATAGCCTTTTTATACCGTTTTAGATGCCGAGAGACCGAAAACCCTCATTGGAGGTTTTTAATCTCTCGGTATCTGATTTTAAATGTATCGTCCGATAATTGGACGTCTAAAGTGGTTAGTAGTTAGTAGTTTGTAAGAGTAACGCTTTGCGTCCTTACCGCTTACCACTCATAACTTACCACTAATCTCCCCTCCCGCTTTCCCCCGTTGATATTGAGATCATGAAAAAATATCTGGAAGAAAAACTGGCTCGATTTGAAGAACTCGAAAGACTGCTCCAAGACCCGGCGGTTTTGGCAGACGGTTCCCGTATGGCGGAAGTGGCGCGTGAACACGGTTCGATTGCCAAAGTTGCAACGGCGTATCGACAGCTAAAGGAATTCAACCGACAGATTCAGGAAGCCAACGATTTGATCAACGGGCACGACCCGGAACTCAAAGAGCTGGCAGAAGCGGAGCTGCCGGAACTCAAAGCCCAGCGCGAAGCGGTTTGGGAATCGCTCATTGACATGACCGCCGGCGGCGAGGATTCCAACCGAACCAAGCTCATTCTGGAAATTCGAGCTGGCACAGGCGGAGACGAGGCGGCTCTGTTCGCCCGCGATCTGTATGACATGTACACTCACTTTGCTGAAAGAAACCACTGGAAAGTCGAGATCATGGACATGAACGCTACTGAATTGGGCGGGTTCAAGGAAATCGTCCTCGGCATTTCCGGAGAGAACGTTTATCAAAAACTTCAGTACGAGTCCGGCGGACACCGGGTTCAGCGCGTTCCGGAAACCGAGGCGAAAGGACGTATTCAAACCTCCGCCGCCACCGTTGCCGTCATGCCGGAACCGGAAGACGTCGAAGTCGATCTGAAGCCGGAAGACTATCGTCTGGACAGATTCTGCTCGTCCGGTCCCGGCGGTCAGCACGTCAACAAGACATCGTCCGCCATTCGTCTGACGCATTACGCGACGGGCATTGTCGTTCAATGTCAGGACGAAAAATCCCAGCACAAAAATCTAGCCAAGGCTCTGCGCGTTTTGAAGACTCGCATTTACGAAAAACTTCACGAAGAGGAATTAGCCAAACGCTCGGACGACCGCAAATCCAAAATCGGCTCCGGCGACCGCTCTCAAAGAATTCGCACGTACAATTACCCGGAAAACCGCGTTACCGATCACCGCATTGGTCTAACGATTTACAAGCTCGACAGCATCATTGCCGGAGACATGGACCCGATTATCGACGGTTTGCTGGAGTACGAACGCCAGGAACAGAGATTGGCGTTTGGATCGCTCGATTAAGGAATTAGCAATTTGCAATTAGCAATTATTTTTCGGAGTGCGAGAGGGAAGCGTAAGCGGAACTCTCGCTTTTATTGTAAATTGAATTACTCAATCCGGCGAGCGTAGCTCGCTAAGAGAAAATTAACCTATTAGCGTCAAGTACGCAAGCGACCAACGGGAGCGGTTAGAATACGACTCGCGCGGTAGCGCGGACTGGGGGCGGCGCCTCGTCGCCGGCAAGCCGTCAAGTACGAAAGCGACGCCAAGGCGCCGCACTCCATATCCCCAAATCTCCCCCCATCTTCTCAAATTTTTCTCAAATTACTCTAAAAATCTCCGCTTTTTGCTTGAATATTTTAAAATATCGTGTACAATATATAATACGCTGGAACATTTTTTGAGAGTAAATCGTCAAAAATGTATCTGCAATTAAATCGTACACAAAACTCGTTTTCCCTTTTATCATACAGACTAAAAACATGACCAGTTCACAGAAAGCGTCTATTCTGTCCTCCCCCCGCATTTTAACATGCAGTAACGGTATTCTTTTTGCCCTTCTGGCTTTTGCAGCGGTTCTCTTTACCTCTGGCGTTGCGTTTGCGGATACGTATACGCTGACAGCGCGTACGGAACCTCAACAGACAGGTGTAAACGGGCTGCCAGCTGGCAAGTCGTATTGCGACTTGACGTCAGACGACACTCTAACCGTTACTGCAACCGGGGCGCAGCTGTATTTTAACAGAAGCGCCAATCTTGCTGTGCCAATTACCGTTTCCGGGTTCGGAGACGGAACCGGCGCTTACCACTCGACCGGTAAATTCCGTATGCAAAACAGCGGTACGGTTGTTAACCTCAACGGTCTGGTAACTCTGGCAGGAGATACGTTTATTGGATCGCACGATCCGGTAGGCAATCAGGGAACGCTTAACTTCAATAATCAAATAACAGGGTCTGGCGGGTTAATTACATGTATTGGAACAAACGGTTACGTTCATTTGAATAACACATCACAAACCAATCTCAATAACTATCAGGGTAATACGCAGCTCGGTTATCCTGAAATGTATAATTATAATTCATATCGACCTTATGCCGGGGTTGTTTATCTTGATGCTGACGAACAGATTCCAGACGCTCTTACAGCCGGCGCTTCCGCTGCTGGAAACTTAATCCTGAACAGTTACACTTCCGATAACCAGATTTCCAAGCTGTATCTTGGCACTCATACAGAAACAGTCAACGGTTTGGTTTCTGCGGATACGGGTACGGCATTAAGCGTCATTACCGGCGACAGCGGCAGTAAACTGATAGTCGGCGCCAACAATGCGACAGCTGCGTATTCTGCTAGCCTTCAAGGCGACATGCAGCTGGAAAAGATCGGAACAGGAACTCAGACTCTGTCCGGCGCTAACACGTATACCGGCGCAACTACGATTTCTGCCGGTACGCTCAAGCTGACAAACTCGTCAACCATGGGAACGGGAACCGCGACAGTTGCGTCCGGCGCAACGGTGGAAATCGGGACTGCTTCCAATACTGCCTGGACCTGGGGCGGCGGGACAATTAACGGCGCAGGTACGCTCAAAGTTACTGGCGGCGGTGAATTATCCATGCCCTTAGAGAAAATGCAGATCAACACCAACGGCAGCCTGATTGTGGACGGTGCGAAATTGACGCTTACCAATCCGACTACCAATTATCTTGGAAAGAACATTTATATTAATAATGGCGGTACTCTGGCGTTTGACCGTACTACAGACTCTTACGCCGGCATCTATTTTAATAATACTCTGAATGTTAATTTTGATGAAAATGGCGGCGGGACGCTTCAAACGGGAGATAAGGGCAATAGCTATATAAATCTTATCAGTAATTCCCAGATCACATTTACTACCAACGGCGGGGCGACGAACTACATAACCGGAACAAACGGTTTTAATACACACAACTACAATCTCAATTTTGACGTTGCCAAGGGAACTTCTACAAGCGGCGTTGATCTCGAGGTTTCTGCCAGAATTTGGAATGGCAAAGGCATCGTCAAAAATGGAGCCGGAACGATGGCTCTTACTTACGCCAATACGTATACTGGCGGAACGACAATCAACACTGGAACGCTTAAACTTTCTGGCGATGGAGCCTTGGGAACAGGCGCTGTTTCCATTGCATCTGCCGCAACGTTGACGTTTGGGAGCGATTTAATTCAAACAACTATTGCCAACGACATTTCCGGGGCTGGAAAGATCGTCAAAGAGGGAACCAACACGGTTAATCTCGACGGAACGCTCACTTCTTATACAGGCGATATGGCTATCAATGGCGGTAAGGTTTCTGTTTTAATTGATGGAACAAATTTTAACGTAACGAAACTGTCGGGTTCTGGTAATTTGGAACTGCGGCTTGTCGCTAAAAAAGCCAATACCCAAATGCCAAATTTAATAAATAATAACTTTGAAGGCGTAATTACTCTGAAGAGAGCAGATCAAAGCAGCAGTTCACAAGAAAAGTTCTATTCAAACCGGCGGGATTTCGATGGCTTTACTTTTGAAGTTACCTCCGGTACAACGATATACGTCGAATATGCAACCTTTAAAGCGAACGTTCTTCTTGCTGGCGCCGGCAACAATGAAGGTTATGGAGCATTGCGGCTTAATGATAATATGTCAGGGAAGATTACTGTTACAGAAGATGCGTTACTGGGAATCAATGGCAGCCGAACAGTTTCCGGGGATATTGACTCCGGAGCTGCAAACGGGGCTGTTACTTTAAATATTCAGGCGAATGGCAACAATACTTCCAATACGTTCAGTGGAGACATTTCCGATGGCGAAAATTCGACATTGGGACTTTCTATTATCCGAAGAACTGGAACCAGCAATACCTCAACGTTCACATTTACTGGCGATTTGTCCTATACGGGCGCGACCAGCATTGCAGCCGGGCAGACGATGGTTCTTTCCGGCGCCAATGCCAATCTGGACGATTCCCACGCCGTTATCGTTAACGGAACGCTTAATTTCTCGGAATATACCGGAGAGAACGCCATGCAGCTCAACAACCTTTCCGGAACGGACGGCGTTATTGTCGGAACTGACAAAGACCTGATTCTCAGCAATGAGCAGATGACCAAGTTCATCGGGTCGATTACAGCAAAAACAATCGAAAAGACCGGCGACGGGACGTTAAAAATCTATGCGGCGGCAAGCGAGGGCGGAATTCATGCTGACAATTTGATCGTTTCCTCCGGTCGCCTCGATTTGAAAGGATACCTCACCGGACAACTGGAAGTTGAAAACGACGCGACGCTGTCTCCGGGCAACTCGATTGGCGACCTGGCCGTGGACGGCAATTTCGTTCTCGGCGAACCGACGTTCGGCGGCGGAGTTGTTCTCAACGAAAACGGCGCGACGCTGTTGATGGAAATCGGCGGAAAAAACGTTAATCAAAACGACTCTTTGATTGTTGGCGGAGAACTGCAATTAGACGGCGGCATGATTAATCTGGTTTTATCAGACGACAGTGCGTTAAATGGCGGCGACGAATTCGTTGCAGTTCTGTCGGGAAGCAACAGCGCCGATCTTCAGAACGACTTTATCAACAATTACGTCAATTCGTACTATTTCAAAGACTTGGAATACGTTCAGCTGGACGACGCCGATAAGTACGGCGAATATAACGGCATGTTCGCTATTAAAGGAATCCTGGACACGAACGCCGTTCCAGAACCGTCCACGTGGGCGCTGTTGGTTCTCGGCGTTGCCGGTTTGATGTACTGGCGGAAACGTAAGAATTCGTAGGCAAGTGCACGCGAAAAGTCCCCGCTTGGGGTAAATTTTGCGTCATCAGGCGGCGACTTTATGCTTGCTCTTGACCGTTTGGATTGCTTGGCATATTATTTTTTAACAATTTCCCACCAAGTTCGCTTCGATCGTTTCGTTATAAACATTTTATTATGTTTCCTTATGAAATATTGAGGAACTATCTTATATGAAAATACTTAAACGTTATTTTGGAAGTTGTTGGAGCCTGTTTGCTGGCGTTTGGAACAATTGACAGAAACTCAATATTACGCAACCCAGCGACAAATTGTTTCAGGCTCTCCTTTTTGGGATGAAAACTATTACTTTTGTCATTATAGCAAAGATATTTTAAAGTCGAAATTAAATCCTTTAGATCATTATTTACAACTTGGTTGGAAGCAGGGCTATAATCCGAGCTCTCTGGTCGATGGCAGCAGATTTGGTCAGTATTATAAAATTGACAGCAACCCGCTCGTTTTTTATTTGCAGTATGGACGATTTGGAGGCTGCGGGCTGCCCAATGTTAATTATACTTGATGAATAAATTTTGCACACTCGTGTGCAAAATCAGTGAGATATCATATTTGCGCTGTTTTAATAATTGACGCACCTGAAGCGTGCAATTGGTATTTTGAAAGAAAAATCATACTCATAAGGTTGCTAATCTGAAATAAATATACAAGATATGCCGATAAACATTTATTTTATTCGAGGAATCAATTATAAAAATAATTCAAAAGATCCGAAAAGTATACTATAATATAAAAATAGTTTAATTAAACAGATTTATTGTTTTAGCTAATATGGGAACCGCATTAGAAGTCAATCACGTTTGGAAGAAGTTCAATCGCGGCGAGTTCAACAACTCGCTCCGCGACGCAATTCCTGCTATGCTTAAACGTTTGGTGGGATTAGGTCCCAGCCGAACGGAACTTCAAAAAAACGAGTTCTGGGCGCTCAAAGACGTTAATTTCAAAGTTGAAGAGGGGGAATCGGTCGCATTAATTGGTCATAACGGCGCTGGGAAAAGCACCCTGTTGAAAATTTTTTCCAAAATTCTCAAGCCGAACCGCGGCAGTATTAAAGTCAATGGGCGCATGCGCGCTTTGATTGAAATCGGTTCTGGCTTCCATGGGGATTTAACCGGTCGAGAGAATATCTTTCTCAACGGGTCGATTCTGGGCATGTCCCGTCAGGAGATTCAATCCAAGTTCGACGCGATTGTTGATTTTGCCGGGATCGAAGAATTTCTGGATATGCCGGTTAAACGCTATTCCAGCGGCATGTACGCCCGACTCGGCTTTGCGGTCGCGGCTCATCTTGATCCGGAAATTCTGATAGTTGACGAAGTCCTTGCCGTGGGTGACACGGCTTTTCAGAGAAAATGTCTGGGCAAAATGAACGAAGTGGCGCACGAAGGCCGCACTGTTGTATTTGTCAGCCATAACATGACGGCTGTTCGGAATCTATGTCCGCGAGCAATATTGTTTGATCATGGTGAGATGCTAGATGACGGACCAACTTTTTCAATAGTCAATAAATATTATAGTTTAATACGGAAAACTCAACATCAGCTTGTTGATTCTTGTAGAAGCGGCGCTCAAAAAGCGAGAATAATTAATGTTCTTACTGGGAGTTCAGAGGATACATTGAGTATAAACGGGTATTGCGACTGTTATGGTCCGTTACAAATCAGAATTTATTTTGAAGTGTATGAACCCGTTGAAAATCCTGTGTTTTCCTTCACCATTATTGACGGTCAAGAAATTCATATGCTTGCTTGCGCTACAAGAAATATCAATGTGCAGCTGCCGCCTTTAACAAAGAATGGCTATATGGACTTTTTTATTGATCATCTTCCATTAAATGCAGGGCTTTATATTTTCGGAACGGCAATTTTAGAGAAAACTGGCAATACCGAAAATCGCATTGATCATTTTGTTGGCGATTCGTCTTTAACTGTAATGAATGTTGACTTTGATAATTGGCTTATCAGAGACAAGTATTCGCTCAGATGCTTTACTCCATTTAAATATAATTTGGTTCAAGAATAAAAAATGTGGGAATATTTTAAAAATATTTTTCGAAAAATTCGTTATAAATTGCATTATGACGACGTTGAAACAAAGCAATTGCTTATGAAAATATTGGATCAACAATATAAATTTCAATCCAATATTTCAGCTAAGATTGACTTATTGAAATTGATGCTTTTGGAACCAAACGGACTTCAAAATTTGCATCTTCGATATGAATTGCTTGGCGCTCCTGCTCAATATGAACATCTTTTTTGGGAGATGCCGTCTGATTCTGTTTGTATTGATTGCGGTGGCAATGTAGGTCTATTTTCAGATTTGATTATCTCTCAAGGTTGTCAAGTTCACATGTTTGAACCAAACCCATTTTTGTTTTCCAAGTTGTCATGGAAGTACAGAAATGAACCATTAATGCATTTATATAATAGCGCAGTTGGAATTCGCAATGAAACTGTAACATTTTCATTGCCCGAAAATATCAATGACGATTTTTTGTTTTGGTCGCTGTCAAGCGTTGTAAAAACCGATCAGATTGATAAAGAGTGCATTACTTCCAAGTCAAAAGATTATGAAGTAGAATCCATTCGTTTAACCGAGTTCATCGAAAAGTTGTTGAATGAAAAAATTTCCATTTATATTTTGAAACTTGATGTAGAAGGCTCAGAGTTTGAAATTATTGATGATATTATAGAAAAACAGCTATATAGAAACATTGCTCACATCTTTTGTGAGACGCATGAACGGTTTGTGGTTCAAGGAACGGAAAAACTTGAAAAAATTAAAGAAAAAATCGCCTCATTGGGAATTGAGAATATATATTTAGATTGGATTTAAGCATTTAGAACGCTGATTTTTATAATTTACAATACGACACGTATAGTGCAAGCAAAAGAGGCAGCGCTCATTACAGTTACCAAGCGCTCAAAACTCAATGTTTTGCTTGCACTCGAACGATATTAACTGGCAAGGTTTCATGCCAGAAGAACATGACTTGTCAATTATTCATACATATAATCGTTTGTTATTGATATAGTCTGTCATGAACAATCTTCCAAAACTGTGATTTGGATTGAGTGTAAAAATTGCAGAATAAATCTATATGTAAAAATAATATCAAATAAAAAACTGGCGCAACAGACATAATCAAACGCGGATGATCAGCGTTAACATTCCAAAATAATCCAAAGAGTGTAGTGTAAAAGAAAAACCAACAACCCAATCGCAGCCATGGAAAAATCCGCGCCTTCAAAGACATAATAATCAATAAAGCAAAATCCAGAACGCCAATTGAATAATACAACAAAAAAGACGGATATTGATGATACCAATACATTCTTTTTACTGTCAAGATAAAATAGCTTGTAAAGTTCTTTTTAATTGATTCGGAGATATAATTTTTCATTCGTTTAACCCCAAATTTTGAGTACAATTCAGACCTCAAATTGCATTTAAAATAATCGTTTTCTGATAAAAACTCAGAATTTTTAAATGCTTCATTAATATCAGGGTCGCAGCCATTTTCATATAATCCCCAAAAAGCAAAGACCGCAATTCCGTTTCCAGTTCCTACGCGAGTAATTGTCGCAACTCCGTAGTTATTTTCATTAAGTTTGCTGTAACCGAACAAAAGTAACGATGTCATTAAAACAGCGGAAAGACCGCAGATACATTGTATTCGTTCTTTTGGCGCCAAAATACATCTCAATAATAAAAAAGCAAACAATAAAGGATACAAAATTACAAAAGCTGGGCGAACCATAACCATTATCAAAATGAAACCGCCAAGAATAATAGCCAAAAAAGAACGCGGATTTGTTACATAATGAATCATTAAAGATGTAAAAATCAAGGTCAATGATATAGCAACCGGCTCTGTCATGATCCATAATTGAAAATGAACAAAAAACAAGGCTATAAATAAAACCATGAGCGTATGCAGCCAATTGTTACTTAATATTTTTTGACTGGCATAATAAAAAACCGTCAATGCCGCCAAATAGAAAAGCAATTGCATTTTTATAAGGACGCTTGCAGCCCTGAACCCGGAAACTACATGAGCTGGATATACCATAAAGCCATGAAGAGTAATCGCGGTTAATGCTTCCCCCTTTTGCAGAGAATAAATTGTTTCCGGTCCATACCCATGTTCCAACTCCAATGTTTCGCCAGCGATTTTTTCAGCAATTTTAATAAAATATGGATAGCCAGGGGTACGGCGTATATCGGTTTCTCCTTTGAAAATATTATGGTAGAAATTTGTATAACCCGGCGAATCCCCTTCTGCCCAATATTTTTCATCGAATGTAGAAAAAAAGATCGACGTAATCAATAAAATCCACGCAAGCGGCGATAAAAACAGCATAACAGCAAAACCGTACCAATTATTACCATTTCGAGACAATAATTGTCCTTTTAGTTCATCTGCATAAAGGGTATCAACACTCTTTTCTGACTCGTTTACCAAATTCATGTTCAACCTCTAAACTCTTGTTTAACATGAAGGAATTAAAACCATTCCTTACCATAATTATATTATATCTCTCATAGTGGAAACGTCAACCCCTCTTGACAAATAATTTTATATATTATATTAGAATATTTAAAAGGAATATTCTTATGAAACATTATGACGTTATAATTATCGGGGCAGGACCTGCCGGTTTGACTGCCGCCTACGAACTGTTAACCAAAACGAATCTGCGACCGCTGATTCTGGAAGCGTCCCCATATATCGGCGGGCTGTCGCGGTCATATACTCATAATGGGAACATTATGGATGCTGGGTGCCATCGTTTCTTTTCCAAAAGCGATGCGGTTATGAATCTATGGACTCAGATTTTGCCGCTTCAAGGCGCACCCTCCCGAGACGACGTTTTGCTCAACCGGGATTCTACCTTGACCCCGGGCGGTCCTGATCCGGAAACCGAAGACAAGTGTTTGCTGGTTCGACCGCGAATTACCCGCATTATGTATCTTCGGAAATTTTTCGATTATCCCATTTCCATGAAACTTCAAACGTTTCTTAACATGGGATTGTTCCGGACGATTTACGCGGGCTTCGGATACCTGTTTAGCGTTGTTTTTAAGCGGAAAGAAGTATCGCTCAAAGACTTCATGATTAATCGCTTTGGCGTTCCGCTGTATAAGATGTTCTTTGAAGACTACACGACTAAAGTCTGGGGACGAAATCCAAAAGACATCTCAGCCGCATGGGGCAAACAGCGAATCAAGGGAATTTCGTTAACCAAAGCTCTTTGGACTGCTCTAACCAAAATGTTTGGCGTCAAAACGAGCTCAAAAAAGCAGGAAACGTCTCTCATTGAACAGTTTGTCTATCCTAAATTGGGAACAGGACAAATGTGGGAATCGTTGCTGGAAAAGTGTTCTCAACTTGCCAAAGAAAAGTTTGGTTCTGATTATGAAATCTGCCTTCAAAACGCCAAGGTAACGTCTATCAACGTCAAAGACGGCAAAATTGAATCGGTTACCATCAATGGCGATTCCAATCCTCAAACGTTCAGGACGGTTTACCTCATGTCTTCCATGCCTATTAAAGACCTGGTAAACGACATTTCCGGTATGGAAGTTCCCGATGATATTGCGGATATTGCCCAACATTTGCCATATCGCAACTTTATTTCCGTAGGCGTGTTGGCAAAGAATCTGAATCTGCCCAATACAACCAATGTCAATACGATTCAGAACATTCCGCCAGATAACTGGCTTTATATTCAGGAACGCGACGTTAAAATCGGTCGTCTGACGATTTTTAACAATTGGTCGCCGTACATGATTAAGGATTTTGAGCATACAGTCTGGATTGAAGCCGAGTATTTTTGTGACGAATCCGATTGGATGTGGAACGCGTCAGACAGTGAATTTATTCCGTTTGTCATTGACGAACTGGTTAAAATCAACGTTCTGTCCAAAGAAAACGTTTTGGATTCAGTCCGCTTGAAATCTCCCAAGGCGTATCCAGCATATTTTGATTCGTACGAACATTTCGACCAGCTTCGCGATTTCCTGGATACGATTCCCAACCTGTACTGCATTGGCAGAAACGGTCAGCACCGTTACAACAACATGGATCATTCCATGCTCTGCGCCATGGAAGCCGTCAATCTGATCATACAAGGCAAAACGGATAAATCCACATTGTGGAATGTCAATGCAGAACAGGAATACCACGAAACGAAAGAACGTCAACAGTAATTGTGATAGGGAACTCTCAATAATGCAAATGTTGCCCTTAATCAATTATTGGTTCAATTCAAACAAAAAATAGTCAAGTGCAATCATATCAATTTGCTATTATTCTTTCCACATCATTCTTTTTTCGATTGCACTTACCCTAAAACTGTTTTCGTTTAATATTTGTTCAAAAACGGCGACAACAGCGTTGATTCTTTAAAATTTTGGCAAACGTCGGCGCCGGGATTGACTTTCAATAGCGGCTGCGTTCCATTTTTGTTGGGAATAAAGTAAATATAGCCGTTTGGAGACAAGACTCCTGCTCTATACTTACTCGTTCCAGCATAAATTGTTGAAACATTATTGTTAGCGGGATTAAAAACTGCGACGGAATTACTATTGCATGGCGAACAGTAAATATTTCCGTTTGGCGCTAACACTGATCCTTCATATTGACTAGAGCCACTGATACTTGTGTTAATATGCACAACAGAATCATTGTTCGGATCAATAACAGAAGCTCTGCTGCCAAACCATGGAAGACAATAAATTTTCCCATTGCTGCATAATGTTGGTCCTGCAAATTTATTAGTAGACGAACCTTCAGTACCAAATGTTTCTGTTGTCAGCGTTTGAGGATTGATTTTTAAAAACGTTGAAGCGCTGCTAGGTATGCCATAAATATAACCTTGCGGCGAATAAATATAACCGTGCGGCGAAAGAATCCCACCATCCCATTTAGAATTCGTAGATGGTAGCGAACCAAATGTTGAAATGCTTCGTGAATAAATATTGATTACCAAAACGTTTTCCGAAGCGAAAGGAATTCCGAATATTCTTCCATCAGGAAGCGCGCAAGCTCCCGCCCATTTAGAATAGGAAGTTGCTGATAAGGTATCTTCGCCAAACGTCTCATACGCATCGTTCCTTGGGTCAATTTTTAAAATGCTGTTATTCCAACTCGGTATTGCATAAATACACCCGTCTGGGGCGTAAACCGCGCCTGTATATTTACGAACTCCCACTTCTCCAACCTGACCGACAACTGAAACGGTATCCATATTTGTATCGATTTTGTAGATTTTATTGTCCATATAGGGAGGCAAGTAAATAAACCCGCCCGGAGCAAGAACGGCAGAGTTAAGAGGATACGTTCCAGAAAGGTTCATTGAACCAATGAGGGTCGTGCTTTCAGTATATGTTTTTCCTTCGTTAGCAGCGCACGTCTCAACTATATCCTGCCATGCTGCATTAAGATCAAATGGTTTGCCGCCTGAACTGTTGTACACAGCCCGTTTAATCGAATCGTTGCGCCTTTGACAAAAGTTCATCCCTTCCAGAATGATGTCTTTTTGGAGACGTTCAGTAATTTCCGGACGATGGCTTCTATTTCCATAAATGTTCTTGTGGTTGGTCATAATGTTACTCCTCGTGGGTTAAAAATGAAAGTTGGATTTTTTTAGGTTTTTTCAAAAAAAACATAAAATAAACTGCGTAACCTTTAAAGGTTACGCAGTTTATTTTATGGGTGATTGTTTTTTTGTCAAACAAAAAATTTTTTTGCCGTACAGATTTTATTTCTTTAATATGGTATAATATTAATATGGAAGAAATCCCCATTTCTGTCGTAATGTCGGTTTATAATGGCGAGCGTTATTTGGCGCTGGCGATAGAATCAATTTTAAAACAGACGTTCAACGATTTTGAATTTATAATCGTAGACGACGGCTCAACTGACCGATCGCAGAAGATAATACGTAAATACGAAAAGAAAGATTCCCGCATTCGCGTTCTGGTTCAAGAAAATCAGGGACTGGCGGCGGCGTTAAACAACGGCATCGCCATGGCGCGTGGGAAATATATCGCTCGTATGGACGACGACGATATTTCGCTCCCTAATCGATTGGAATTACAATACAATTATATGGAAGCTCACTCGGAAATTGTAGCATCCAGTGGCTTGGCTATAATAATAAACAAATGGGGCGACGAATATGAAGAGTGGAGAACTGAGGAGAATTCTTCCAAAATTGATTCCAGGCATATTGATGAAGGGTGTACGTCATTGTGTCATCCGGCGTCAATAATTAGAAAGGCAGCCTGGGAAGCAGTTGGGGGATATTCTTCTGATTTGAAATACGCTCAAGATTTGGACCTTTGGCTCAAACTGGGAGAGCATGGCGTTCTTGCCAATCTATCAGTGCCTCTGGTATTGTATCGTTTGCACAGCAATTCAGCTTCGGGAATACATCGACAAGAACAGTATGAGTGTATGATCATAGCAGTAAAAAGAGCCAGACAGCGCCGCGGCATATCAGAAGACAATAGTCTACGAGTTTTTTCTGGCGAATTGGTTCCCAACGAAAAGACGATTTTATATAAAACCGCTCAATATCAGATCAAAAAAAAACGTTATTTCAAAGCCGCAATTTATTATTCCAGTTGGTTTATAAGATCGTTTCCTTCGCTTTTGAGCGATTGGCTTGTTAAACATTTAATTCCGCACTCTCCTTGGCTTCAGCATACAGTGGAAATTGTGGATCGTCAGCATAAACAAATTCAGGAATTACAAGAACAATTAAAGAAATAATAATGCCAGCAATTTCCGTCATCATAACAGTTTATAACGTAGAACCATATCTGCGAGAGTGCCTGGACAGCGTCGTCAATCAGACGTTTCGCGATCTGGAAATAATTTGCGTAGACGATGGCTCCACCGATGGAAGCCCGGCAATTCTGGATGAGTACGCAGCTAAGGACGGCAGATTTGTCGTTATTCATCAAAAGAATGCGGGACAGGCGTCTGCCAAAGAAACAGGATTATCCCGCGTTACAGGAGAGTATTTTACTTTTGTCGATTCAGACGACTGGATTGACGCGAGAGCATACGAAAAGGCGTACGCCCGCGCCAAAGAATCCGGAGCTGACATGACGCAATTTAGTTTTAAATGGGTTAACTATCCAAATCATAAAGACGTTCCGTTACCAAATATTGAGGAAACCGCCAACCAGACAGAAAGAATTCAATGGGCTTATACCAACACCTCTGTTTGCTGGTGTTATCTGTGGAAAACTGATTTTGCGAGAAGGGTTCAACTGCATTTTCACAAAGACGCAAAATGTGACGATATAGCATTTACTTTCAAAGGAGCCGTTTTTGCTAATAAATTCGCATTTATACCTGAACGTTTATATTTTTATCGATTCAGAACTTCCTCATTAACCGGCAATGCTAATAAAAGCAAATACTATTTACAAGCTCCGCAGGCTTTTACTCTGCTGTTTCAGGATATAGCCCCGTATAGCGTAACTGACGAAAGCTGGTTGGCGCTATATTCAATTAAATGGGGAATTCTATATGATGCATACAATTTTTTAATTGATAAAAGCATTCGTCCTGAAATGCGGCGCTGTATAAAACAAAGCGTTACAAACGATGAACGCAGGCTTATAACCGCCAATGCAAAGTCCTTTGATTTAAAAACATACGGCTTTTTTTTGAAATTTTCCGGCTTAACGATATTGCGATGGAAGTACAATTGCAAAGTTTTCAAAGGGAAATGCTTCGATTGGTTTGCAAAACGTTTAATACCCTATTCGCCATGGCTTCAGCATACGCTGGAAATTGTAGACCGCCAGCGCGACCAAATTCAGAAACTTCAAGAAGAATTGGAGAATTCGAAAGATGAATAATCCAAAGATATCAATAATTATACCGGTTTATAACGTAGAAAAGTACTTGCGAGAGTGCTTGGACAGCGTTGCCAATCAGACGTTTCGCGATATAGAAATCATCTGCGTTGACGACGGCTCGACTGACAGCAGCCCTGCAATTCTGGACGAATATGCGGCTAACGACAGCCGGTTTGTCGTTATTCATCAGGAAAACGCATGGCAGGCGACAGCGCGCAATAACGGCATGGCAGCGGCGAAGGGAGAGTACATTTTTTTCATGGATTCCGACGACGTTATCGCTTTGGATACGTTAGAAATGACGTATCAGGCGGCTGAAGAATCCGGATCGGAAATGGTCATGTTTTACATGTACTGCTATCCCGCCGACGCCGAGGTCCCGGTCAAGGCGCCGTGTCCCATTTCAGAACCGGTAACAGATTTATACAATAAAACCCAGTTGGTCTTTTTCCAGGGGCCAAGCGCGTGGAAATGGCTCTATAAAAAAGCGTATCTTGACAGATTGAATCTCCGCTATATCACCGGAATTCAATTTGAAGACACCGCATTTGCGATTTCAGCTGCGTTACATTCCAACAGCATAACGGTAGTTCCGCGTCGTTTTTATTACTATCGACAAATCGAAGGCACCTCAACGCGAAAATGCAACGATTATTACTGCCGATATTCCTGGTTGATATATCAACACGCCTACCAAAGCGTTCAGGATTTGCCGTTAAACGACGCAAGCCTTCAGCTTCTGTATAAAAACAAATTACAGTTGATTTGGAACGGGTATTGTAACAGAACGCCCAAAGAGTTGCTGGGGCAGTTTCGGGAAAATATCAAAAACAGCGCGTTCCCTCATGAATACGAGTGGGTTAAAGCCAACAAATTGGGGTTGACGAATCAACAGCGCAAATTCTTTGTCGGCGTTTACGGCAGTCCGTTTGCCAAGTTTCTTACCAGTTTGAAGATTGCCAAGGAATCCTTTGCAGACTGGCTTGCCAAAAGACTGGTTTCGCACTCTCCATGGCTTCAGCACATGTGTCAGATTATTGATAGGCAAAACGAGGAGTTTTAGAGCGTAAACGGAATTATCCCAATGGATTCGGAAAAGAAAGCGGTAACAGTTTCTGTCGCTTTATGTACGTATAACGGCGAGCGGTTTTTGCAGCAGCAACTCGACAGTCTGGCTTCGCAAACGCGACAGCCGGACGAGGTCGTGGTCTGCGACGACTGCTCGACGGACGACACCGTCGCGATTCTTGATCGTTGGGCTCAGTCCGTTCCGTTTTCCGTTCGTATAATTCGAAATCAAAGCAATTTGGGCTGCTTTCACAACTTCGAGAACACGTTAAAAAACGTTGAGGGCGACATTGTCTTTTTGGCGGATCAGGACGACGTTTGGCATGCCGACAAAATCGAGGTTATGCTCAACGTCTTTGAAAAGAACCCCAACGTCGGTCTGGTATTCCATAATACAAATGTTATTGACGCTGCTGGCAACGATTTGGGACTGGACGAAATCGAGCTTCGCGGCGCGTGGCGGCTGACGACGTACATGCGTCAGCTGTCGCCCAATCTGGATAAACATCCGATAACGTCCGGCTGCTGCAGCGCGATACGACGGACGATTATTCAAAAGATTCTGCCGCTGGAAGAACGTTTTGGGCACGACGGCTGGATTTATCTTTTCGCTCCGGCGTTTGCTGACGTTGTAACGATTCCAGACAAACTGATTTCCTATCGATGCCACGACTCCAACGTTTCCGTTCGCGCTGACTTGAACGAACAGATTCATCATTTTGACCAGTACGTTCGAGACTACTATAAAAACGAGGTTTACCTTTTCCTGACCTGCGACCAGTTCAAAGAGCCGTTTTTAAAACGCGTCGAACAGGCAGAGGACAGCGTCTATAAAACCCGGCTGCTAAAGTATTATAATCGCACTCAAAAGCGCATTAAACATCGAGAGCTGATTCAGCGCAATTTGTTTATTTATTCCCCCTTGTTTGTTTATGAACTGCTGACGTTTAATTACTGGCGCGGTTTTCAGCCGATGAAATGCATAGCATACGATTTCTGGACGGGATTAAAAAACGCCTTTAGGCTGGAAAGCTGGAAAGGACTTTTAAGACGTCTGGGAATTGGGGGTACGATAAATCATGGGTTGCGAAAATAGATAAGACTAACAATTGAACATAGTCAACGCCTTTAGGCGTGTGTTCCTCACAGCTTTAGCTGTGAGAACAATTAAAAATTAAAATATCGTAGCCCACGCCTTTAGGCGTGGGATCCAAAAGGATATAAATAATATTATAACGCGCGAATTCCACACTCTCCCCCGCGCCATT
>JAFSMW010000248.1 GCA_017447745.1 Thermoguttaceae bacterium | reverse complement strand
CCGTGGGATCCGAAAACCGTTCTCGGGATCGTTCCGGTCAACGAAGACGGCTCGGCGCATTTCACCGTTCCGGCTGTTACGCCCTGCGCCATTCAGCCGCTGGACAAAGACGGCGCTGCGATTCAGTTCATGCGATCCTGGTTTACCGCCATGCCGGGCGAAGGCGTTTCCTGCGTCGGGTGTCACGAAGAGCAGAACTCCGTCCCGCCGCCGCTGGCTTCTACTCAAGCCTCGCGTCAGGCGCCGGTTCGACTTCAACCCGTCGGTCCAAAACAGGGTTTTTCGTTTGAAAAACAGGTTCAGCCGATTCTCGACAAATACTGCGTTGACTGTCACGAGGAGAAAACGACTCTGACGTTCAAACGCGGACCCGTCGCCCCGGCTCTCGATACGAGCGCGTATATTAACAAGGCGTCCCGATTCTCGCAGTCGTACTACAATCTGCGCCGATACGTCCGCACGCCAACCAAAGAGTCCCAAATGGGAATTCTCAAGCCGTACGAATTCTACGCGCCCGCTCAGCCGCTGATGAGAATTCTTGCTGACCATTACAATGTAACGCTTGACGACGGCGACCGACGAACGCTCTATACGTGGATTGACCTGAACTGTCCGTACTACGGGAACTGGGGCGAGATCCGCAACCACGCCATTCCCAACCAAGTCGCTCATCAGTGGGAACGCCGGGCGGAACTCCGCAAACTCTATGCGGGTATAAACGACCCGCTCGACGACGACCCGACTTTGGAACCCGGCAACGCCTCGCCCGACGCCCCGAAATGCCTGACGACCGTTGACCTCGGACCGAGTCAGTACGTTCAGCCCAACGTCCCTGCTGTAACAGAAATTGAGAAGTCCCATTTTCCCGCCGACAACTCCATCGGGAGTAACGACGATAAACCGCAAGTCAGCGATCTGGTTTTGGAACTCGCGCCGGGCGTGAAGATGATCTGCCGCCGAGTTCCCGGGACGGACTATTATCTGGGAATCTTTGAAGTAACAAACGAGCAGTACAGCGCGTTTAATCCGTTGCACGACAGCGGCGTGGAGTACGCGGACTTTATTCATTTCAGCCCGGGGGAAGCGTGGCACACGCTCAACCGTCCGCGTCAGCCCGTCGTTCGGGTAACCCGACAGGAGGCGCAGGCGTTTTGCGATTGGTTAGCGAAGAAAACCGGCAAGCAGGTTTCGCTCCCTACGCAGGAACAATGGACTCGCGCCGCGGCGGCAGGGCTTGCGATGGCGGACGCCACCGTCTGGTTTGGCGCGAACGCAGACTACAGCCGACTGGAAAACCTGTCGGACAAATCGAACGCGGACATCAACCCGCTTTCCTGGACGGATAGAGTGAATACGCTTCCAGCATGGCGCATTGCCGACGTCCGCGTCAACGACCATTCCCGCGTCAGCGCGCCGGTCGGCTCGTACCTGCCCAACCCGTTTGGCTTTTACGACATGCTGGGCAACGCAGCGGAATGGACGGCGTCCAATACAGAGGACGGCAAAGCGGTCGTCTGCGGCGGCAGCTGGTATACGCCCCTAAGAGACGCCGGATCTAAATCGACTCGCGCCTATTATCCCCATCAGCCCGGCTTCGACATCGGCTTTAGAGTAATGGTGAAGGAAAGGGACTAGGGAGTAGGGAATAGGGAATAGAAAAAACGCTCCTCGTAACGAGGAGCGTTTGCGTAATTGATAATTGCTAATTGACAATTGCTAATTAATCTTTAATTCTCAGTTTCGGTCGCTCGATTGTAACAGTCGTGCCGGGGGCGACGGACTGCGTCAGCCAGACGCTGGAGCCGATAACGCAGTCTTTGCCGATAACGGTCTGACCGCCCAAAATCGTTGCGTTGGCGTAGATGACGACGTTGTCTTCGATAGTTGGATGGCGTTTGACGCCCCGGACGAGGTTGCCTTCTTCGTCCGTCGGGAAGCTCAACGCGCCGAGCGTAACGCCCTGATACAGCTTGACCCAGTTCCCAATTTCGCACGTCTGCCCGATAACGACGCCGGTGCCGTGGTCGATAAAGAACGACTCGCCAATCGTAGCGCCGGGGTGAATGTCAATTCCCGTTTTGCTGTGCGCCCATTCCGACATCATACGCGGAATCAGCGGAACGCCCAAAATATATAGCTCGTGAGCGATTCGATAAACCGTAATCGCCTCGATGCCGGGATAGCAGAAGACCGCCTCGTCGTACGACTTGCACGCCGGGTCGCCTTTGTACGCCGCCTGAACGTCGAGCATGAGTTTGCGCCGAATCTCCGGTAGACGGCGCAAAAACTCCAACGACTTCTCCAGCCCAATCCGTTCAAAGTCTTGACGCTGCTGCGCTGTGCATGAAATCGAAAGCCCCCTGTCGTGACACAACGCCCGGGATATCTGGTTGGTCAGACGTTCGTTGATACTGTCGATAAGCTGACCGATAAGATACTCGACGTTGCCGAAATGCAGCTTTTCTTTTCTCCGGTATCCGGGGAAGAGAACGTCTTTCAAATCTTCCAGCGTCTCAACAATAACGCGGTAATTGGGCAGCGCGCAGTAACCGAGGTGATGAATTGAGTCCTCTTGACGATACGTGTCAATCATCGCGTTGGTTAACTGCGCCAGCGTTTCTTTGGGGTCGTATTCAAATAAAGAAAGATCCATAAAATTTAGAACAAAGGGAGGGAAGGGAAAATGTTACAACAGGGGATCTAAACGCCAAACGCGACAAAAGCCAGGACTATCGGAACGCCGCGCTTTGCAGCTGCCAGCCGGCGTACGGGACGTCAATGAGCTTTATTCGGGAAACGATTATCACCAACGGACGCGTTTTCCGACCGTCCATTGCGTCCCAGGAAACCTCGTATTTAAGCGATACAATCTCCGAAAACGGCGTTTCGTCGAATTCCGCCTGTATGAATTTGTATGACGGATGAAGATCGTGGTCGGTGAGAATCTTCATGTGCTCTGTTTTCATATAGGAATTGAAATTCTCACGATTTTTGCTGCCTTGAGCGTACTGGGCTTCCAGCCCTCTGCCCGGCAAATGTCGATTGAGCGGGTGAGAGAACAGTTCGTACGCTTCCCGTGGTTTGTCGGAGAAGAGCTTTTCGAACCATGAATCGGCAAACGACATCGCTTCCTGACGAAGATAATACCGATAAAGCGCCCATTCTGTAAAGGCGGTTAAACCGCAGAAAATCGCGATCGCCATCGCCCAGAGCAGAGCGCGGCGCCCGAGCAGTTCGTCTGGCTGACGAATAAACGCCATTGTCGCCCAAACGCCAACGCCAACCGCCAGAACAGGAATCACCCACAGCAGAGGATGGAAAAACGCCAGCGGGCTAAGCCCAGCCAAAACGCACGCGACGATAGCCGACGGACACACTTTTTTGTAGTCCGCGGTTTCGTCCGTCCCTCCGGACGTTTCCCAACGTCGGTTGAAATACGATGGCGACTGTTCCGGCTGCGACATTATCGAACTCCTCTAAAGCGGGAATGAACAGAAAACGGTTAGTCCTTTAGTTTGACGACGGCTTCGACTTCGACCATGGCGTCCAACGGGAGAGCGTTTGTTCCCAAAGCGGAACGCGCCGCCTGCCCTGCTCCATCGCCGAAAATCGCCATGAACAGCTCGCTGGCGCCGTTGAGAACATTTGCCTGCGAATGGAACGAGTCTGTACACTGAACGAATCCGACGATCTTGACGACGCTTTCGACTTTGTCGAGAGATCCCAGCGCGTTGTTGAGCGTAGAGAGAATGTTCATCGCCGCCCATTTCGCTGCGTTGTAACCCGCCTGGATGTCAGCTTCCAGATCGCCTTCTCCCAGCCGACCAGTAATGAGCTTGCCGTCTTCTACCGGCAGATGCCCGGCAAGATAAGCCCAGCCGTCTGCGATGACAATCGTCTGATACGCGCCTTTGGGAGCCGCCGGAGCGGGGAAAGAAATCTTGTTAGCGGTTAAATATTCGTTTAATTTGTCCTGAGCGCTCATTTGCGTTCCTCCATGGAATCAATGTATTGTTTAAGTCGTTCCAGTTCGTCTGTAACAGTGCGAAGCTTGAGCAGGTTCTCGATTCGCTTGAGCAGTTCCAGCTGATTGACCGGTTTGCTGAGGAAATCGTCACAGCCCGCTTTGACGGCGCGTTCGATGTCGCCCAGCTCGCCCAGAGCCGTTACCATCAAAATCATGATGTTAGCCGTTTCCGGATTGGACTTGAGCTTTTGGCAGACTTCAAACCCGTTGAGCTTGGGCATCATGACGTCCAGCAGAATCAGGTCTGGGTGAAATTCCGACGTCTTTGCCAACGCGTCCTGACCGTCAACCGCGATTTCTGTATCGCAATCGAGCTTTAACAGGTACGCTTCGAGCAGTTCAACGTTTGTCGGGTTGTCGTCTACAAGGAGTATGCGTGGTTTCATTCTGACTGTGTTGTCTATTGGAAAGGGTATAGGGAGTAGGGAATAGGATTTAGACAGTAGGCAATAGGCAGTAGCGATTTGACATTAGCCCGGCGGCCAGTCCATTGCGCGACCGCCCAAGAGGTGAAAATGCAAATGCTCTACCGTCTGACCGCCGTCTGCTCCGCAGTTGTTGACGACGCGATAGCCGTTGGTCAATCCCAGTTCAGCCGCCAACTTTGGTATGACGGCAAAAATGTGCGACACCAAAAAGGCGTTGTCTGTGGTAATGTCGTTGGTAGACGGAACGCACATTTTGGGAATAATCAAAACGTGAACCGGCGCCTGCGGATTCACGTCGCGAAATGCCAGACACATTTCGTCTTCGTAGACGATGTCCGACGGGATCTCTCGCGTAATAATCTTTTCGAAAATGTTCATTTGTAGTTATGTGGTAAGTGATTAGTGGTAAGTGGTCAGTAGTAAGTCAGAGCTTCGCTAAACGAATCTGACTAGCCTCTCCACTGTCTTGCAACTTGTAACTCACTGCTTTATTATATACCATCGGCGCAATATTACCAGACCAGCAGAGCCGATTTTCTCGTTTTTTTTGGGAAAAACTATAGAACTCGATTAGTCGCCCTGCGTTGCGGGATTGGGTAATTTATTGCGGGACTAAATAATATAGTCAATAAAAAAGCCCTCTTGCAGACAGGGGCAAGAAGGCGTTGAATGGAAACGGGGGGAATTGAACCCCCGTCCCGCGACGAGTCCGCGGGCGCTTCTACGTATGTAGTCGTTATTTTAAATCTTATTCCTCAGACGACCAACGACAGCCTTCCTTTGGAACCAGGCGGGAGCAAAATTTAGTAATCCGCGTGCCTGCCAGCGACGGAAAACGATCCGAAAAAATCTACCTGCAGTCGGACGCCTTCGGCGAGCTTCCTCAGCATGGGCAACTTTTACTAAGCAGCCAAAGCCATTCTATTGTTATCAAAATTGGCAATTATGTTTCAGTCTGATTTTTACGAGGCCCTCAGACCAACCTCGATACGCCACGCACGTTTCATCTGCCCGGTCGAATCCAATTCGTTCCCATATCAGATGTGTGTTGTATTGTTAAATACGTATGAGTATTATATTCTGTTCGTGAATTTTGTCAAGAGCGGGAAAATAACAACTACTGCCTATTGCCTACTGCCTTCCAACTATTCCCTTCTTTTTCCTCCAACGTCTGGCGTTCTCCAAAACCGTCTCCCAGTCGGGAACGCCGCTGACGGCGTCGGCGGCTTGGACGTTGCACGCGCCGGTTGCGACGGCGGCATTGAGCGACTCTTCGGGCGAAAGGTCTTTGATCAGCGAGGCGAGGAATCCGGCGACGGTCGCGTCGCCTGACCCCGTCGTTCCGACAACCGGGACGTCGTAACAGGGCGAATACAGGTCGATTCCGCGCCAGCTTGACGAGTCAAACGCCGTCCATTTACCGCGAGTCTGCAGAGTCGATAAATCGTCTGATGCGTGGACGTACAAGCCCTGATCCCCCAGTTTCATGACGACGATTTTCGCGCCCCAGTCTGTCAGCCGGGCGGAGACGGCTCGGATTTCTTCCAGACTGGACGCGGCGGCGGGGTTGACGCATTTCTCGCAAAGCTGGTCGTACCGCGGTTTGTCGGTCATGAGCAGAATCTCGTCAAAAGACGGCAGGAACACGTCAACGGTCGGCAGGACGGTTTTTAGCCACGCCGTCCAGTCCACCCGTCCGGACTCGCCCAGCGGGTCAGGGTTCGCCATGTCCAGCGACGTCAGCAGCCCAAGCGTCTGAACTTGCCTGAACTTCTCCGCCAGCCCTGCTCCGCCGTCGGAGTAAATACCTCGCATTAACGGAGGGTAGCCAAAATGGAGAACCCGCCCTCCAGCGATTTGCTGCGTATTGAGTTCGTCTGCCGTAAAGACGTCGTTGACGCCTGGACAGTGCAGAAACGCCCTGTCGATTCCCGGCGGGTTGAGAACGACTGTATACGACGTGTTCTGCCCGGGGGAAACAATCATGCCCGCCGTTAGAGCCGGGTCTTTTTTCCGAAGAATGTCCAGCAGAGTCGCCCCCAGCGGGTCGTCGCCGACTTTGCCCGCCATCTGAACGCGCAATCCCATTTGAAACAGAGACAGTCCGGTATTCGAGACAACCCCGCCGGTCGACAGCGTTGCCGGCCCGACCGTCCGAAGCGTTCCGGGACAGAAAACGTTCTCTGCGGTCGTTCCCGCCAGCAGTTGAGGAATGACGTCTAAACAAATGTGCCCTGCGACAGTAATATCAAAATCCGACATGGAGTTGGGGTAAAGAAAAAACTTGTTTACGGAAAATTCTTTTTAGTCTTTATAATTCAAATTTACTACAGACAAGAATAAATTGCAAGGGGACGGTGTCTCGCCACCTCACTCCTCACTCCTCACTTCTCACTCCAAAGTTGTTACCCCGTGTTTCTTCAGCCAGTACAGGGCATGCGGCGTCTGGCGGTGCTTTTGCGAGAAGTCTTTTCCAGACGCTTTCCCGGTTCCGGAGACGGCTTTAATCGGTTTCCCCAACGTTCTAACCAGAAAATCCCGATAGCGGGGATTGCCGCTGATTTCCGACGCGTACGCCAGCCCTTCCGCGACGAGAATCGAGTACCAGCCGGAATCCGCGTATTTCGGACACCCGGTCTTGTAACGGAACCCCTGTTTCTCCTCGTTCCAGGAATAGTCCAGCAGCCAGTCGGCGCAGCGAACCAAAACGGTTTTAATCTGCTCTTTGCGCGCCGGGTCAGGCTCCGTCTCGTAGTACCGCGCCAAGCCGTGCAGCAGAACCCCGACGGCAAACGCTTTCCCGCCGCGATGCTCCTTCTTGTCCGGACAGTCGCATTCCGTCTGATCCTGCGCCAGGTCGAAACAGCCGGTTTCCGGGTTCTGTTTGCTTTGAATCGTCTCGAAATAGATTCGCGCCGCGTTGAGATAATACGGATTGTTGGTAAACCGATACGCATAGACGGCGTT
>JAFSMW010000247.1 GCA_017447745.1 Thermoguttaceae bacterium | reverse complement strand
GGCAACGGCGATGGTCGAGTTCACCTGATCGGACGGGAGGTACAGCTGCCAGGCGATCAGAACGTGCATGGCGGTCGTACCCAGCGCGCCGAACATCAACAGCGCCCGGCGTCCAAACCAGTCGATAAAGAACAGCGCCATGACCGTAAATATCAAGTTGACGGTTCCCACGCCGACGGTCGCCAGCAGAGCGGACTCCGAACCCAGATTGCACATCTCAAAGATGCGGGGCGTATAGTAAATCACCGCGTTGATGCCCGACACCTGTTTGAACATCGCCACCGCCCAGGCAAGGAAAATAACCCACAGGTACTTCTTCTGGAAGAGCCGGACGTTGTCCTGACCCTGACTTTGAATCATCGCCAGAGAATTGGATATCTCGTCCAGCGTTTTGTCGCAGTCCTCGTCTCCGATCTTTTCCAGAACCTTCTTCGCTTCCTCTTTGCGATTCTTTCTCACCAGCCATCGCGGGCTTTCCGGAATGGTAAACAGCAGCGCCCAGAAGAGAAGAATCGGCAGACATTCCGCCCCGAGCATGAGCCGCCATTTGATTTCGTCCGCGCCCATGGGCGTTGTTACAAAGAAGTTCGCCAGTTTTGTACACCATTCCCAAACAACCGACTGGTTGTCAATCGCCCTGGCAACCAGATAGTTGGAAATGTACGACGTCAAAATACCGCAGACGATATTGAGCTGGTTTATCGCGACCAGACGCCCTCGCAAATGCCCCGGCGCGATTTCTACAATGTACAGCGGCACGACGACCGAAACGCCGCCAATCGCCAGCCCGCCGATAAATCTCATGATGACAAGCGTCAGCCAGTTCGGGGCGAACGCGCAGCCCACAGCCGAAATAAAGAACAACAGAGCCATCAAAAACAGAGAACGGCGTCTGCCGAGCAAGTCGCACGGACGCCCGATTCCAAACGCGCCGATTACCGTCCCGATTAGAGCAATCGACACCGTCAACCCGTGGTTAAACGGCGTGAGTTGATACTGATCCTGGATAACCTTTTCACAGCCGGAAATAACGCCGGAGTCGAACCCAAAAATCAGCCCGCCCAGCGCGGACGCAATTACAATGTAAAACAGGTAAAGCCAACGCATAGTACGCCTCAAATCAAAAAAATAATATATAACTAATTGCATTTATTATAATCCTCGTAGACTTCTATAACAAGGGGGGGGCAGAAAATAATTGAGATTAGGCGCAGCCCGGGTATTAACCCGTGGGTGTGAGCGTAGCGAACGAAAAATGGAAGGCGGTAACGGAGCGACCACCGGAAGCGTAGTTACGCTTTGTTTGAATCGTACATACCAAACCGACGCAGCCGAAAACCTCCCCCGGATGTAGGTAAGTCCCCTTACCTACAACTTGACGGCGCCGCCGTCAAGTTGTAGCGGAAGCCTCCAAGAATCTCGAGAACGCAGAAAGCCCCTCCGTTCCACTGGTTCGCGGGCGTCTCAGCCGCCTTTTATCAATTCCATTTTCATCTCTTTCGTTCTTCTTATCTATCTTCACAAGAAAAATTAGCGGCGTCCCCCATCTTTTTGAAAATTAAACCTCCCCCTATTAAATAAGTTTATGAAGGTTATAATACAATAAATCATTTTACAGTATTACTGTTTGTATTCTGTAACTTTTGAAAAGCTGTTACATAGAAAGAACTACATGTCATGAAATCCTGTTATAAATTTGTTATTCTAATGTCGACGCTTTTGTCAGTTTTACTTTTTACTGCCTGTGATACTTCAAGCAGTCTCTATAAAGACGGGATGGATTATCTAAGCGGCGCTCACGATCGTCCTCTTGACTATACTAAAGCTTTTGAGTGTTTTAAAAAGTCGGCAGATATGGGAAATGAGAACGCACAGATTCGCGTTGGTTTTTGTTATCAAAATGGTACAGGCGTTGAAAAAGATATGGCTGAAGCTGTCAAATGGTATCGAAAAGCGGCAGAACAAGGAAGCGCAAGCGCTCAATGCTTGCTTGGCGAATGTTATTGTAAAGGCGATGGCGTTGAACAAGACAAGGAGGAAGGGGCTAGATGGCTGCATAAATCCGCTCAACAGGGATTTGAAGGAGCTAAATATGTTCTCGAAGAACACGGTCTGGACTAAATTAAAATCGAATTTTTATGCATCATTTATATTAATCCGGCATAGAATTTGAATGGTCTTAAAACCGGGGAATTCTCCAGGCGAGCCACGGGGGTAAACCCGTGGGTGTGAACGAAGCGAACAAAAAATGAAAGGCGGTAATGAAGCGAGCGTAGCGAGCGGAATTACGCAGTTCGCCGAAGGCGAACAAAACGTTTGAAGCGTGCATCCCAACCGATGCAGCCGAAAATCTCCCTTGGATGTAGCCCGGCCTCGGGCTACAACTTGACGGCGCCGCCGTCAAGGAATAGCGGAAGCCTCCAAGATTCTCTTTCGCAGCCAGTAACCTCCGACCCACTGGATCGCGGCTGTCTCAGCCTCCAAAGAAATTTTTAATCACAAAGAACACAAAGAAACAATCGGGAGTCGCGCTTGCGGCGGAAGCCTCCAAAATCTCGAGAACACGGAAAGCCCCTCCGTCCTACTGGTTCGCGGACGTGTCGTCCGCCGCGGCGAGGCGCCGTTCCCAGTCCGCGCTCCCGCGGTGCGAAGGCGCACACCCAGAAGCCAATAACCGCTCCCGTTGGTCGCTTAGTCCTGCACAGGTACTCAGACGAAGCCAGCAACCCTTCTGGATCGCGGATAAAATCCGCAACCGGAAATGTTGCGTAATATCGCTGTCTGTCGTCAAAACAAAAATCCGTAAGGTCTTGTAATGCAAGACCTTACGGATTTGTCACAGTACCCCCAAGGGGATTCGAACCCCTGTAACAGGACTGAGAATCCTGTGTCCTGGGCCACTAGACGATGGGGGCGCAGGGAGAATGAGCGTCTTTGGGTATATCGCGCCCAGAACATATTTTATGCTCTAAATATAACCGTATTGCAAGAATTGTCAAGCCCCCCTATTCCTTGATTTTAATTTTGGGGTACAATAGACGGCAAACTCAAGTGGAGCGCCGGCGTGGTTGCAGATCCGGTTAGGGCGCTTCAGCGGTTAGAAATGATCATCGTTTCCCCATCTTTCTATAAGGAGAATTCATGACTCAGACAATCGGATTTACGGAATTGAAAAAGATGTTGCTGGCGGCGGTCGAAATAATTCGCGCCAACAAAGACGAACTGTGCAAGCTGGACGGCGTTTGCGGCGACGGCGATCACGGGGTTGCCGTTACACGCGCCATGGAAGCGATCGAAGCGGCGATTCACGACTACCAAGGCGAGAACATCGCGGACTTCGTCAAAGCCGCCGGCTGGGGCGTCATGAGCATTGACGGCGGATCGACCGGCCCTCTGTTCGGCTCGTTTTTTATGGGCATGAAAGACGGCGCGCCGGCTGACAACGTGATTAACGGCGCGGCAATGGCGGCAATGTTCGCCACCGGTCTGAAGAAAGTTCAGAAACGGACTCAGGCGCAGCCGGGCGACAAGACGCTCATCGACACGCTCGTCCCGGCGATTGAAGCGGCGACCGCGGCGGCGGAATCGGGCGACGACCTCGACGTTGTCGTCAAAAAGGCGGCGGACGCTGCCTGGGCTGG
>JAFSMW010000246.1 GCA_017447745.1 Thermoguttaceae bacterium | reverse complement strand
TCATTGTGATATGATAATTTCCCTATAACAAAGCATAAGCAGGAATTGCAATGGCGAAAAAGTTAGTTGGAGAAGTCCGTTTTCACGTTCCCGGCGGCAAAGCGACCCCAGCCCCGCCTGTGGGCACCTCGCTTGGTTCGTTTGGCGTGAACCTGGGCCAGTTTGTAAAGCAGTTTAACGACCGCACTCGCGACAACGAAGGTCTGCGAATCCCCGTAGTCGTTCGCGTTTTTGACGATCGTAGTTTTGAATTGACAACCAAAAGTCCGGCGGCTGTCGACCTGCTCAAAAGAGCAGCTGGAATCTCCAAAGGTTCCGGTCGCGTTCCGAAGGACAAAGTTGGTACGATTACGCGCGCTCAAATTGCTGAAATCGTAGAAAAGAAGAAGGACGACCTTAACGCCCGCAACCCGGAACATGCCGCTCACATTATCGAAGGCACTGCCCGGAGCATGGGACTGGACGTGGTTGACTAGTATCGTAATTTTTGCAAATGCGACGAGCATTTGTCCAGAATGCAACTCGCCTCAACATTTTAATACGGATTTATAAGCAATGGCAAAACAATCCAAAAGAATGCGAGAATTGACGAAGAAGGTTCCCGGCTCAACTCCTATGACGCTGGCGGAAGCTGTTAAACTTCTCAAGACGTTTAACAACACCAAATTCGATCAATCCGTAGAAATTGCAATGCGTTTGGGCATTGATCCGAAACAGGCAGATCAGATCGTTCGCGGTTCGATCGTCCTTCCCAACGGCATTGGTAAATCCCTTCGCGTTGTTGTTTTCGCTAAGGGCGATAAACTTGACGAAGCTCTTCAGGCTGGCGCTATTGAAGCTGGCGGACCTGAATTGGCTCAAAAAATTAAAGACGGCTGGACGGATTTCGACGCTTGTATTGCTACGCCTGATATGATGGGCGTTGTCGGTCCGCTTGGTAAAATCCTTGGTCCTCGTGGTTTGATGCCCAGCCCCCGAGCGGGAACGGTTACCATGGACGTTGCAAAAGCTGTCCACGAATACAAAATGGGTAAAGTTGAATTCCGCAACGATTCCGCCGGATCCGTTCAGGCGATTTGCGGCAAGCTCAGCTTTGAAGCCGACAAACTTCAGGAAAACATTCAGGCGTTTATCGATCTGATTCTTTCCCTCAAACCGGCAGCGGCAAAGGGACAGTATCTCAAAGGCATTGCGATCAGCGCAACAATGTCTCCTGGAATTCGCATAGCGTTGCAATAAAGTTTTGTGACAATAGCGTAATTTATGCGCCAGCCGAACGCTTGACATCGAGGCGTTCGATAATATACGGAATTAGTTTTTTATTCATTCAATAAGGTATTCCAATGAGTAAATTTGTAAAAGCATTGATGACTGAAGAATTCGCGAAGAGATTTGAAAATCTCGACGCAGCAATCGCAGTCAACATGGCTGGCTTGACGGCAAATCAGGCAAACCAGCTCCGCGGCGAATTGGAAAGCAAAGGCATTCGCGTCATGGTTGTTCGCAACCTTTTGGCTGCTCGCGCTACTGAAGGCACGGCAACCAACGCTATGTTCAAAGCTCTTTCCGGCGCCAGCGCAGTTTGCTGGGGCGGTGAAGACATCGTCGCGTTAGCCAAAGAAGTCGTTCGTCTTGCAGAAGACAAGCGTTTCCCTCAATTTGAGGCGAAAGGCGGCTGCATGGACGGCGAAGCGTTCCCCGCTGAAATGGTCAAAGAAATCAGTAAATGGCCGTCTCGCGCTGAACAGCTTAGCATGTTGGTCGGACAGATTTTGGGACCGGGTTCGCAACTTTCTGCGGCTATTACAGGTCCGGGTTCAGCTCTTGCCAGCCAGATCGCCCAAAAGGCAGAAGAAGACGCTCCGGCAGACGCCGCTGCTGTCTGAGAACGACATACAATCCGCATTCAACATTCAGGCGGTATATCCCCTGACTTGAAAAAGAAAAAATCCGGTAATCAATCCGGTCAGACGAACCAAGGTTGCGTCTGTAATACGTGGTCGGTGTGAGCGACGTAGTTTTCCGGTGTGAGCGGAAGTGTTTCAATTAAATTTTCAACTGTACATGTCATGCGAATTGATCATAACATTTCCTTAGTGACGATTCGCTGTCAGGATTAACTAATAGCGAAAGGATTATTACGATGTCCGAAGAAAAAGTTTTTGCTGAAGAAATCAAAGCCCTGGGCGACAAGATTGCTGCCCTTACCCTCAAAGACGCCAAAGCTCTGAGCGATTACCTCGAAGAAGTTTACGGAATTAAAGCCGCTGCTGGCGGAGCCGTTGTCATGGCTGGTCCGGTTGCTGGTGGAGACGCTGCTCCCGCCGCTGAAGAAAAGACCGACTTTGACGTTGTTCTCGAAAGCTTCGGAGCCAAGAAACTCGAAGTTATCAAGGTTGTCCGCGCTGCCACTGGTTTGGGTCTGAAGGAAGCCAAAGAATTGGTCGAAAACGCTCCTTCCAAGGTTAAGGAAGCCATTTCCAAGGACGACGCTGAAAAGCTGAAGAAAGAACTCGAAGAAGCTGGCGCAACCGTTTCTCTGAAATAAGTTCTTACTCAACAGGAATACTAAAGGACGCGAGGTTGGAAACAATCTCGCGTTTTTTTATTGCTCCGTAAAAACTTTAAAATATTTCTCATCCAGATTATTGCAATCTTTTAAAATTCTTGGTATACTATAATATTATCGTAGATTTTTATTGTTTAATAAACGATTATTACCCTCCCTTTAACCCTGCATAATGATAATGAAAAGACTACTGACATGTATTTGCGCGCTGCTGATAACCGCGTCTTTTGCTGCGGCTCAGGAAAAGACTGTTTACCTGGACGAGATGGATTTGTCCAAAACGACCTGCGGCTGGAAGCAAACAGCCGCCAATAAAACCGTTGACGGCGCGGAACCCTCTATTTGTGGACGCAAGTTTGAGCATTGCGTCGGGCATCACGCACCGGGCGACATCCTGATTGCTCTGCCCAACCAGTGCGGAATTAAATTCTCCGGCGTGATGGGCATCGACGACGAAACCCAGGGACAAGGTCATGCGGAATACGAAATCTACTGCGACTGGAAGCTCGTCTGGAAGTCCGGGGAACTCGTCGGCAAAAAGCCGGCTAAAGACTTCTCAATCGATTTGACCGGCGTGAGCGTTTTGCTTATCAAAGCCTGTACGCTTCCGGAAGGGTACGCCTTTGACCATCTCGATTTGGGCGACGCTAAAATTACGTACAAAGGCGACGCCGTCCCGCATACTCAGGGACTGTCGAATTACAGGATCGTTGACGGCGTCTGCGTCAACCGGATGAACGAAGTCGGTTCTGAATGGCTGGCGTTGTCACATCTGATTAAAACCGGCATGAGACAAAACGCCAAAGACGAAGCCCTTGATCCGGCGGCGACGCTGTTCGATACGGACCGCGACCCGCTGGACATCGTCGTTCGACGCATTGTTCCGCTGGTTGAAAAGCTGTCGTCCATGCCCAACGCGCCGGATTTGAGCAAGCAAAAAAAGAGTCTGGAGCAGCTTCAAAAGGACGTCGAGTCAACGCCGGTTGACAACGTCGACGCCCGCAAGGCTCTGTTCGTCAAGGCGACTCAGCTTCGCCGCGAGATTGCTCTGAAAAACCCGCTGATCAACTTTACGGACATTTTGTTCATCAAGCGCCATTTTAACCCGGAGCCGGAAGTCGAGGGCAACCACATGTGCGACCAGTTTTTCGGATTCCATGGACGTCAGGGCGGCGGTCTGTTTGTTCTTAAAAACGCATTCTCCGACAAGCCGGAAGCGATTGACCTGCTGGCGGACGTTCCCGTTTCGGAAGGACAGTACAAGGGAACGACGCTCGACAAAACCTGGGCGTTCCTGTCGCCGGAACTGTCGTACGACAATCATGAGATTCTCTTCTGCGCCACCGACGCCAAACAGCCGCGTCACACGTACACGTGGACGGACGAGAACACGTATCATATTTTCAAGGCGAAATTCGACCCGAAAACCCGAAAACTTTCCGACGTCGTTCAGCTCACTCAGGGCGCGTTCAACGACATCGACCCATGCTATCTGCCCAACGGGAGAATCATATTCATTTCAGAGCGTCGTCAGGGTTACGGACGCTGTCACGGTCGCCCGGTTCCGTGCTATACGCTGCATTCCATGAACCCGGACGGTTCCGACATCGTTATTCTGTCCCCTCACGAAACCAACGAATGGGAGCCGGATATCGACCACAACGGCATGGTCATTTACACTCGCTGGGACTACGTCGACCGCGGGTTCAGCCAGGCGCACCACCCGTGGATTACCACTCCCGACGGGCGCGACCCTCGCGTTCTTCAGGGCAACTACGACCGCATCGAAGCCAACCGTCCGCACTTTGAATGC
>JAFSMW010000245.1 GCA_017447745.1 Thermoguttaceae bacterium | reverse complement strand
TTCTCCTGTGTAAGGAACTGTATAATTTTGAGGATACTGTTTATACGACAATATTGCGCTCGACGTTCTTGCTAAATCAAAAAAAGTGGAGATAAATCTCCACTTTTATTTAATGAATGTTTATTAGAAAATAGAAACTATTTATGCCGCATTTTACCCCACGCCTAAAGGCGTGGGCTACGATTTAAATTTTTTCTGTCTGCTTTCCCACTATTCTTCAACCGTCTCTGCGGAATCCCTTTCTTCCTTTGGAAGAGAATTATAATAGTCTTCAATTCGCTGACGAATGGCGCGGTCTTTGTCTGTAAAAAAGCAGGATACATACTGACCCATTTTCGAGTTCACGATGATTCTATCTTTCCAAATATTAATGCTCAACCAGTCATCCGTACCATGACCGGAATCAAGCCTCATCCACGGATAATAAGAAACGAGTGAGATGTGATACCACCTTGTGGTAGATTTCCATTCGACAATGTCGTTGAACAGTTCCGAATCTTTGGGTATTACAAACGTGTGCGGCTCCCTATCAGTTTCAATTATGATTGAACAAGTGATATCTTCGTTTATGGGCGTCTGAATGCTTAACGGCGCAATCAATTTCAACGAAACGAACAACGAGAATAAACATAGTATAATTCCAGCCGCGATAATTAATCCCCAGTATAACCGTTTATTCGATTTTGTTTCCATATCAGAACCCTGATTTCATGAAAAATCTGTTGCAAACGACCGAAGAGCGCTTTTAATCGCCAATTGATTATCTGGCTCTTACAACGATGGATTCAATTCATCGTTAAGTATAGTCTATTCCACAAAAAATACAAGAGGGGAAAATGTACACAAAAATTATGACCGATGCATATTCTTACTATATCAACAAATGTTGAATCAGTAAACGACTGTTACAGACTATGTAACAGATTGTAAATAACTTATCTCAAATCGTCCCGCTTTCTATTAGCGTCACACATATTGATAACGGTTCAACGATAATTTATTTATTTGTAATCTCTGTTGCTTTAGCGCAACAAGTCATCTTACCTAAATACAAGCAGTAATAAAAAAGTTTTAAATTTTTTTACTTTTTTTCAAATTTGGCGTAACCTTTTCTTTGCGATATGTGTATCAAATAACAGAAAACGGATTTTTGATAAAGTTTGTTTAGCGCTTAACATATATCACACAAAGAATCGTATTCTGATCAGCGCTTTATTTGCTCAGGCGCAAAGTTATTGAATGAGCATTTTATCAACTCGCTTCATTATTTAAGGAGAAAATCATGAAACATTTCTTGGTATTGGCGCTCTCGATGGCTGCGTTGTGCGGTATTGCAATGGCCGCTCGTGGAACTGCAATTGAATTCGGACAGCTTCCGCAGAAAGCTCAGACGTTTATTACGGACAACTATTCAAATGCCGACGTTGCATCTGTTACAAAGGAACAGGACGACAACGACTACGACGTCTTCTTTACCAACGGCGCTAAGGTCGAGTTCGACCGCAACGGCGAATGGGACAGCGTCAAGGGAAACGGCATTTCTGTCGCCTTTGCTCCCAAGGCAATTCAGAACTACCTGAACGAAAAACACGCTGGCGTCAAAGTCGTGGAAATTGACCGCGATTTCAGAGAAAAAGAAATTGAGTTTAAACTTGCCGACGGAATCGAAATCGAGTTCGACTTGAACGGGAATTTCAAGCGTTACGACCGATAATTTTCGGAACTGTAACAGGAACCAACAAATGGATAGTCGCACAAGAACCGGCGCGTAGCGTCGCCCCACACGCCGACCGCTGCAACGGTTAAAGAAAAAGCGTCCCCGAAAAGGGACGCTTTTCTTTTTCTATCTGTATTCTTTTAAGAACCTTACTCAGCAATAAAGCGAATCTGGACCGGTTCGCCGTCTCGGCATTTGTCCGGGGCGGAAAGGAGAATGAAGTTGTCTGTAACGACCGCGTCGTAGGGGTTGCCGTCCTGAATTTCGACGCCCTTGACGCGCTGCGGCAAGAACTGGAAAATCGGGCGGCCGCCGCGCTGCGATCCGTTATAGGAAAGCAGTTTGAACGAGTCTTTGCCTTTGAGCGGGGTAACGGTCAGCGTCCATTCCGTCTTTCCGTTGTCGAGAGCTTTGGACGTCAGTTCCTGTTTCCAGCCGCTGTCCTGCGCCTGAATTTTGTTCTGCCACGCCGGGTCGCCGTAAATAGCGACAACGTTCTGGTCGTACTCCAGCCCGCTTTTCATCTGTCGTGGGCAGTCCTCGCGGTTAAGATTCCAGGTCAGCGCCTGATTGTTGGCGTAGAACGCTTCCGCGACGGTGAACCGCCCGGGCTGTTCGACGTAATAGTCCAGCATGCCCCAGCCCATGTATCCGAACCAGCTCGGAACGACGTATCCAACCTGCGTATTGACGCCGGCGGAATGAATCAGAGCCAGCGCCATCGCGTTTTCGCCGTCAATCCCGCCGATAAGGCAGTTGCCGACGCCCAGGTGGATTTTGGCGTTGGTTTGAGTAATCGCGAATTTGTCGCCGGTAACGGGACGACCGTAAAGCTGCCCTTTTTCCGAGACGAAAAAGCCGTTTCTGTACGTGTACCCAATCATCCAGTCGCGCGTCGAGGCGTGTCCTGACGTAACAAAAACCTGATTCTGCGCCATCGCGTCGGCAATGGGCTGAGTCGTGTCGGCGGGACCGTCGGATTTCTCGACGATTTCCTTGCCCTTCTCTTTGGAGACGACTTTTCCCTTAACCAGCTCGTCGTAGCAGATTCCGGAGTCAAAGGCATTGAGCGGGACTTCTGTCGCGGCGCACAGAGTTGTAACAGTCATATCGGGCGCAGCGACGATACGCAGGGCGTCCGCCGGTTCGAACCCGGTCAGAATCGCCCAAATGGCGTCTGTGTACGGGTCGTCGTCCAGCTGACGGGTAAGCTTATGACACGCGACGACAAACGCGGGTTTCGCCTCGGACGGCTGGCAGACAAAGCAGATATACGTTGGCTGCTGTTCTTTCAAAGCCGGCAGAGCGTCGGAAAGCTCTTTCCAGAGAACGACTTTGACGTCGAATTTCTCGGCGTATTTGTCTTGAAGAGCCTTGACGACCGACGCCCAGTCCGCGTTCGCGTTGGTCTGTTCGCTGACAACGACGCTGTATACCGGCTTGACCGGTTGAGCCGCAAAAACCGAAACGCTAATAACGATAGCGGCTAAAAATGATGCAATAAAGTTTTTCATGATGAGTGAGTGGGATTAAAGGTCAAAGTGTTTATCCGGGTCAGTCAGTTCACGGATTTGACGAGCCGGGGTACGTAAGCCCCCGGACAGACGCGAATATTCACCGATATAGTTGATTTTCAAATAATACGCTGGGAAGTCGAATCTCGTCCTGAAAGGACGGCATTTCTATAACCGTCGACTTTAGTCTACGGGGAATGAGCAATACCGACTCCCCCTTATCGCTTCAGCCGCTTTCCCTCCCGCGCCCCGTTGGGGCGCGGGAGGGAAAGCGTATTCTTCGATATTATTTATTTCTCCTCCTTTTCCGGCGGTTAAAACCGCCGGTTATAGAGATTTCGTCCCTTCGGGACTATAGCGGACTACGTCCGCTGTCGCTATCGCGACGTTTAATCATTGGCTCCCAATAACCAATCGGCGCAAATCGGTATTTTTCCGGGGGCTAACGCACCCCGGCTCGCCAGAATCCGGGCGCTAACGAACTACCAGCAATGTCTATTTCCCATAAACCGCTTCAATAAGCGTTTCCGGGTAGTCGGTGGCGAAGGACGTAATGCCGAGGTCGAGCAGGCGCTTGTACGTTTCGACTTTGTCGCCCTGCGACCACGTAATGACCTGGAAGACGATTCCGCGATCGGCGCATTCCTTGTTCATTTCGACCAGCTTGGCGCTCGACGGCGTAAACGGGTCGTCTTTGGACAGGTCCGTTTGAATGTGACAGTTCAGGTGATTCATGCCGCGGAAATTGTTGGCGCGGAATTCCTCGAATCGTTTTTCCAGATTCTCCGGGCTGAACTTGCCCCAGACGATTCCCATCCAGTGCATGCCGGAGCCGTCGGGAATGATGTCGTTCCATTCGAGAATCTTTTTATAGGAGCCGCTTGTATAGAACGCCTGCTTTTGCAGTCCGTAACAGCGGACGAGCTGGGCGATCAGCTCCGCCTGCGCGCGGGACAGACCCTTTTCGTCGATATAGAGAATCCGTTCCGGCGAACCTTTCATGGCGGCAAAGACCGATTCCAGCGTCGGCATTCGTTCCGGGCTGAACTGGTCGCCGAGGTACTTCCCGACGTCCAGCCGACGGACTTCGTCCCACGTCAGGTCGTGGACCGTTTTATTTTTGATCTCGTCCGTTTCATGCTTGAGGATTCGCCCCAGCTTGCCGTCGTGAAAGCAGACGGGAATGCCGTCTTTGGTAAACTGGACGTCGCATTCCGGGAACGCGCCGAGATTCCACGCCCAAAGAAAGGTTTCCAGCGTGTTTTCCGGACGCGAATTCCCGCCTCCGCGATGAAAGTTGAGCATGTACTTTACGTCTTTTGCCGCAACGGGCGGAAAATGAATCGGGGACGGCGGAAGCGGAGCTGGAGCCGGCGCGTCTTCCGCCAGCGCGAATCCGTTCGCAGACGTCAGCAGACATCCCGCGCTCAGAATCGCAGCGCTTGATAAAAATTCTCGGCGAGTCGCCATGGTTTGTTACTCCTTTCGAAATGAGAAATATGTTTTAGGAAGTTGCGAGTTGCGAGTTACGAGTTGCGAGAAGATTTTGTGTTGCGCTTGCGTTTCTCGCTCCGTGGGTTTCACCCACGGCTAGAAATATTGAACCGCTAACGCGGTTCTGGCGGAACGCAGTTGCGTCTGATTTTTATTCTCGACTCGCAACTTGACTCACCAATTATCATTGATGAGTTTTTATTGTTGGAACATCCAATTATATTCTCAATATATCCCAACTCGCAGCGCGTTTCAACCCCCCGGGGAAATATTTATTCATAAAATTTATCTATATTAGATTAATATGGATTGCAAAAATTATAATATGTGTATAATATCCAATTGAAACGCCAGGCTGATGCCGGGAGAGCGTTTAAGCAGTAACCCGATATTATACTAATGTCATGATTCGCGAATACCTGAATAAAGTCCAGCGGTCGGCACCGCTGGTTCATTGCATAACAAACTACGTTACGGTCAACGACTGCGCCAATATTCTTTTGGCGTGCGGGGCGTCGCCGATTATGGCGGACGAGCCGGCGGAGGTCGAGGAAATCACGTCGCTGTGCAGCGCTCTGCTGATTAATATTGGCACGCTTAACCGGCGGACTGTTGAGTCCATGCTCAAGGCAGGGCGGCGCATGAACGAGCTGCGGCGCCCGGTTCTGCTTGACCCGGTCGGCGTGGGCGCGTCTGCATTGAGAACGGAAACGGCGCTGAAGCTGATTTCGGAACTGAAGCTGTCTGCAATTCGAGGCAACGTCTCCGAGATTCGCGCTCTGGCGGGACAAACCGGTTCTTCCCGCGGCGTCGACGCCTGCCCTGACGACTTCATTTCGGAATCGAATCTGGACGACGTCAAGGCGATGGCGGCGGCTTTGGCGGTTAAGACGTCTGCGATCGTTGCAGTCTCCGGCGCGATTGACGTTGTTTCCGACGGATCCAATACGTTCGCTATTCGCCGCGGCCGTCCGGAAATGACGCAGTACACCGGCAGCGGCTGTATGCTGTCTGCGCTCACAACGGCGTTTATAGCGGCGGAAAATTCCGCCCAGTCCTGCGCTGCGGCGTTTGCGTTGATGGGCATGGCGGGAGAACGAGCCGTCGAGAAAATGAATCAGACCGAATCGGGCAGCGCCTCGATGGGTAAGTTCATCATTGACGAAATCTACAAAGCCAGATGCGCTGCGGCTGATCCTCTTCCCGTTGTTACAGACGGCGCGGTGAACCGTCAGCGTCTGCGGGAATCGATGAAGCTCTACGCTGTTACGCCGTGCGGATTGAATGAATCTTTAATTCCCGCCGTCGAATCTGCTCTGCTGGGCGGCGCGATGTTCATTCAACTGAGAGAAAAGGACCTCGACCAAGACGCGTTTCTCAAAGAAGCCCTCGAAGTCAAGGCGTTGTGTAAACAATACAACGTCCCGTTTGTAATTAACGACAACGTCGAGATTGCTCGGCTGGCAGACGCTGACGGCGTACATCTGGGTCAGGACGACATGCCGGTCGAACAGGCGCGGCAAATTCTGGGACCGAACAGGATTATCGGCGTTTCCGCCCATACGGTAGAACAGGCGCTCCAGGCGCAGCGCGGCGGCGCAGACTATCTGGGCGTCGGCGCGGTGTTCAACACGTCAACCAAGCTCGACGCTGAGCCGATGTCAAAAGAGACGGTCAAAGCGATATGCTCTGCCGTCTCCATTCCCGTAGTCGCCATCGGCGGAATTACCCGCAACAATCTGTTACAGCTTTCCGGCTGCGGACTGTCCGGCGCCGCCGTCGTCTCCGCGCTGTTCTCTCAACCCGATATTGAACAGGCGGCAAAAGAGCTGCTGGCGAGAATCGAAATTACTCTTTGAACTCAAACGCAGACTTAATCGGCTTGCCGCGCCAGCAGTCGGGAGCGGTGAGCTGAAGAATCCAGGCGGCGGTTGCGGCGATGTCGTAGTTGACGACGACGTTTTCAATCTCGCCCTTCTTCACGCCAGCTCCGTAGATAAGAAGCGGCGTTTCCATGTCCTGCATGGTTTCGTGTCCGTGTCCTTTGCCGGTTCCGCCGTGGTCGGAAACCAAAAAGACGACGGTGTCCTTCAAACGGTCGTTGTCCTTGAGGTACTTGAGAATCTGTCCAACGTAGCCGTCCAGTTCCTGAACCTTTTTATGGTATTGTTCCGAACCCCAGCCGTATTTATGTCCCTCCGCGTCGGGGTCGGTAAAGTAGACGAACGTCAAAACGGACTTCTCTTTCATGTACCCAATCGTCGTGTCGACCAGCTGTTGATATTCTTCCGGGGTGGGAGAGGTCTGCTTCTTTTGAATGTACTTTGTATGCGCTTCGTCCGGGAGTTCGTGAAGATTTTTGATGTTCTCCCACGTGTACGTTGACGCAGTCAGGGCGCCGGGACGCTGTTGATGAACGACGCTGAAGATGTCGGGGAACTTTCCTTTGTCGGTCAAAACGCGAGACGGCAAATCCGGTTCGGCAGACCCCCAGGTTCGATACCCGTGCAGTTCAGAACCCGCGCCCATGAGAATGGTCGCCCAGTTGATAGCGGAAACCGACGGGAGAACGCAGCGCGTCTTGAGCGTCCAGGCGCCGTTGTCTCTCATCATTTTCAGATTCGGGACTTCGTCCCAATTGACAAACGCGGAACCGTAGCCGTCCCAGCCTAAAATCAAAACGTGTTTTACCGGATTCAGCGCGGAGGCGTCAGCTTCCTGAGCAAACGCCTGTCCGACAGCAGCAAATGTAACACAGCAAAACAGCGCAAAAGCGATCAATTGTTTCATGACTTGCAAACCTTTCCTTTCTAAAATAAATTAATATTGAAAAAATCTTGAAATCCAAATGTCACAGAACGATTGGTTGTTTACCCAAGCAACAATTGCCCTGTTGACTTTTTTTCATTATAACACAAATTGAATTCGAGTGTACAGCGTCCCGAGATTTTTCGACGAGGAATAAATTTTTGAATTCGAAATAACGGGGATATTTTGGCTCTTGCGCTCAAATAGCCCTTGAAAATAGGGGCTTTTTAAAAAATTTTTTTAAAAAATTCGTATTTTTCGCGTTTTTTTTCGAAAAACAGGCTTATACCGTATTGCAAAAAAGGGGATTTACGCTTTTAATAACATTATTATGAGTTTGCATTCGAGTGAATGCAAGGGTTGATTAGTCGTAGTTTCAGGAGTTAAACAGATTAACTCCCACAGCATAAGTCAACCCAACAAACATTTTTAGTTCTCTCGACAAGGATTGTTCAGGAGGAGTTATTATGGCCAAAGAAGCCGCTGCCAAACCCGCAGCCAAACCGATGTCCAAAAATGAATTGATTGCTGCAATTGCCGCATCCACCAATCTGTCCAAGAAAGACGTAGCCGCTGTTGTTGACGCTCTTGGCGAACAGATCAAAGCCGCTTTCACGAAAAAAGGCTCTGGCGTTTTCGTGTTCCCCGGTCTGTTCAAAATTACAAAGAAAGAAGAACCCAAGAAACCGGCTCAAAAGCATAAGTGGGTTCCGATGCTTCAGGATTACCGTGACATTCCCGCCAAGCCGGCTTATTGCAAACCCAAGCTGACAGCTCTCAAGGCTCTCAAGGACATCGTTAAGAACGGAAAATAAACAAACAAACCCAAATGGGTTAGTTTGAACAAAATAAGCGCTCGATATTCACTGCCAATGATTCGGCAAAGGTATCGAGCGCTTGTTTTATAAATGAAGCTGCTAGCTATTAGCTATTAATTGTTATCTTGAAGACTTGTAATTCTTAGAATAAGTTTTTATAGCTATGAGCTAGAAGCTAAAACCAATTCTCTCTTTACGGAAGTCTCATAACGGGCGCGTCTTCGCCGGGCATGTCGTCCGGAACGGGAATGGTAACTTCGCCGGTTGCCGCCCATTCGGTTCCGCGAACGAACGGGACGATAAACGCAACGCTCTTGCACTGGATGCCGCCGTGTCCCATGGTAATATGGAATACGCGTCCTTTGCCGTAGGAGATAACCATCAGCTGCGGTTCGTCACGACCGTCGCCCCTCTGTTTCGGGTCAGCCCAGGCTGTCGCAAGAATTTTAACGTTTTCCGCCGGACCGCGAAGCTGTTCGTAAAGCTCGTCTCTGCAATGACGGAACTTGAGCGGCAGACCTTTCGTAATCGGGTGATCAGGATCGCGGACTTCGACGAGAAATTCGTGCTGAGCGCCGTGATTTCCGCCAGTTCCGTTGGTTTCGCGGTCAACGACCTGCTTGCCGTCTTTCCAGTACAGATACGGACCAGACGCCTTGTTGCGTCCGCCCCAGCCGCCAACGGCAATCATCTTGTTGTACTCTTCCCAGTTAGAGAACGAGTTGTCCGCCGCATGGAAGGAAACCATTCCGCCGCCGTTTTTCATGTATTCCTCAAACGACTTTTTAACGTCTTCCGGCCAGTCGTCTCCGTTATAGTTCATAACGATAACGTCGTAAGCAGAGAAGTTCGGCTTGAATCCGGAGAAATCCTGACGATGACCGGGCGACGTCAAAACGTCAACCGTAAACCGACCGGTGTCTTCCAGGTCTTTTTTGAGAACTGGCGTCGTTTCCTGCCAGTTGTGGTTGTTCTGACCGTCGATAATCAGCGCCTTGAGCTTGGCGGCTTCTTCAGCGAACGCCGTCGAAAAAATCAGCGTTGACGCGATGGCGGTAAAAACGCTCATCAATAAAATCTGACGAATTTTCATGTAAATGCCTCGTAACTTAAGGGGGAAAGGGAAATATTATAACTGACTGCAAAGCATGCACTCAATCCAATTGTTTGTTTATTTTAACGAATATGAATCTCAATTGCAACCCCCCCAAGAATAAAAATTTAATTAGAAACATTCATTATAATTGTCAGACCTTTAGCGCATGATATGATAGTTTTGATTTTAAATTGCGGGGGTTCATTATGTGGTTTCATCAAATTTGTTTTTATATTGGACTTTTCCTTAAGTCTTGGGTGCGATAAATTTTGGGTTGCAAAAATAGATAAGATAGATAACTAAAACGTAGCCCACGCCTTTAGACGTGGGATCAAAATGGCATAAACAATATTAAAACGCACGAATTCCACTCTCTTCTCCGCTCCTGAAGGAGCGGGGAAGAGAGTGGAGGGGAAGCGACTGGGGGAGTGCGCGTCTAAATTTAGTCCCCCAGATAAATCTGGGGGCTACGAAAAGGTTTCAAAACTCTTTCCTTTTTTCATGCCCCCCAATTTTGAACGCGCCCTTAAGTCCTCTATTTTACCCTATCTCCCTTGACTTTTTCAGATTTTATGCGATAATATTACAGAATTAACACAAAGGCGTTGTTTAAATCAGAAAAAATGGTTGAAACAACGCTTATTCCATATAACAATAATTGACATTATTTATTATATATCAACGCGAAAAGCGCCGATAAAGAGAGTTAATAAACCCTATTAACTCAATGGCGCGCGCCGTTGAGGGAATTTTTCGTCATTGCTAACCCACTTCAAAACAATGTTTAAGATTATCAGCAAAACCCTGCTGGCGCCCAATATTTGGGAAATGGTCGTCGAGAACCCGCGTTTGGCGCAAAAAGCCAAAGCTGGGCAGTTTCTCATTGTTATGCCGGAAGAAAACGGCGAACGAATCCCGCTGACGATTGCCGATTTCGACCGCGAAAAAGGCACGATTACCATGGTTATCATGGCTGTCGGCGTTACGTCCCGCAAGGTTATTGCGCTGGAAGTCGGTCAGAGCCTGTACGCCATGATTGGCCCGCTCGGACAGGCAAGTGAAATCGATACAAACTTCGGCACGGTTATTATGGTCGCCGGCGGCGTCGGAACCGCTCCGATTTACCCCATCGCCAAAGCGTTCCGCGAAAGCGGCGTGAAAGTCATCTCGGTTCAGGGCGCGAGAACCAAAGACCTGCTTTTCTGGACGGACAAACTCGCTTCCGTTTCTGACGAACACATCGTTGTAACGGACGACGGCTCTTTCGGACGCAAAGCTCTGGTTACCGAACCGGTCAAGGAAATCCTCGAAACCCGCGGCTCGGAAATCGGCTGCGTCTATACGATCGGCCCCGCCATCATGATGAAGTTCACGACGCTCACCGCCAAGCCGTTTACGCAGCAGTATCCCAACCTGAAATGCATCGCCAGCCTCAACACGATTATGATCGACGGCACCGGCATGTGCGGCGGCTGTCGCGTCAAGCTGGGCGACAAGGTTAAGTTCACCTGCGTTGACGGCCCAGAATTCGACGCCTTCCTCATCGACTGGGATTCCGTCATGCAGCGTCAGAGAATTTACTGCGAACAGGAGAAATGCTCGCTGAACAGGTATATTGAGGCAGTAGGCAATAGGCAGTAGGCAATAGAAGATATTCCTATGCACTATGCACTATGCACTTACTACTAACCACTTACCACTAACAACTAACCACTTACCCATACATACACATTCATCATGCCAACTCCAAGAACCCCCATGCCGGAGCAAGACCCCAAGGTTCGCGCTCATAATTTTAAGGAAGTCCCGCTGGGATACACCGCTGAAATGGCAATGCAGGAAGCGTCCCGCTGCTTGAACTGCAAAAAGCCTATGTGTCGAACCGGCTGCCCGGTCTCCGTCGAAATCCCGACCTTTTTGGCTCTGACCAAAGAAGGCAAGTTTGCTGAAGCGGCTCAGGCGATTAAAAAGACCAACGCGCTGCCTGCTGTCTGCGGACGCGTCTGCCCGCAGGAAAAACAGTGCGAATCCAAGTGCATTTTAGGTATCAAAGGCGAACCGGTCGCGATCGGCCGCTGTGAACGTTTCGTCGCAGACTACGAACGCGAAAACGGTCTGGTTACCATTCCCGAAAAAGCCCCGGCGACCGGAAAGAAAATCGCCGTTGTCGGCTCCGGCCCCAGCGGCTTGAGCGTTGCTGGTTCTTTGATTCTCAAAGGACACGACGTTACCATTTTCGAGGCGTTTCACCGTCCCGGCGGCGTTTTGATGTACGGCATTCCGGAGTTCCGTCTTCCCAAAGCG
>JAFSMW010000244.1 GCA_017447745.1 Thermoguttaceae bacterium | reverse complement strand
TTTAGCTCAATTCTCAAGCAAAAATCGTTTTACAGCGAAAAAACAATACTATTCTCGTTTATAATGTCATACTTTTCTCAAAAAATATCTGAAAAGAACCGTTTTAGGAAATGGAAACTAGCTATTATCTTCAAGCTGAACCGGAGTTACATTAAAATTAAACGAACCTCCAGTACTGTTTACAGGTCCATTAAACGTTTGATTTGCATTGATAGTCAGGTCGCCTGCGCTGGTTATATCGGAAGCGTTAACAAAAACGTCCTCAGCTTCAAAGGAAATACTGGATTTATTATCAATAACAACTGAACCATTAAATGAGTTTGAAGAGTTGGTAAGATGAAAACCGATTCTTGATTCTCTGTAAGCTGTTGTAAAATTCAGCGTTCCCGACCCGGCAATACTGCTCTCAATCGTCAACTCACGATCCTCACGTGATGACTCATCGTTAATCATAATAGTAGCGTTTCCGTTAACTGTTATGGCTCCTTGAAGAGTAACATGTGAATCATAGAGACCTTGATCAATAACTCCGTTGCCGAGAACCAGATTGTCTATTATAACTGATTCACATTTAAGATTAAGATACCCTGTATCAAATGAGCTGGCATTATGATTATACCCAATATACAATTTGTTATACTCGCCCAAGTCGTTATACGGAAATGTTTGAGGGTCATCAACTTCTGGCGTTCTTAACATATAACCATCGCCAACGGCAAAAATGCAGCCGTTGACATCGTCTGGAATATTGGAAGAGGAAGAGCCATCAGCGTTAGACCAGTAATTGGACGTTGACCAGTTTAAACTATGATCGTTTAATTGATTTGAATTCAAATAATAAACCGTTTGAGCTTCCGCGGACAGCGAAGACAGTAAAACAGCGGCTCCAAAAGTCAATACGAATACCGCTGCAATGCAAAGATAACTTTGCAACAGTAGGCAAAATTTATCGAATTTTCTATAAATATCGGTATCCATATAAACTCCTGACTCAATTTGACCCTAAAAGTTCCAAAATTGAGTCTCCATTTCCTATTCTAAATATATATAATGGCTCTCATAGTAACAAGAATCGTCTGAATTGAAGGGACAGTAAAGCGATTTAACGAAAAAACTTAAAATTTTTGATAATATAGTCAATATGGAAAATTTTAATAGACATAATACAGTAAAAAGATGTGAGCTAGTACAGAAAAGTCGGTATTATTTACGCAAAAGGAAGCGCGGTATATTCTTAACGCTTCCTGATGCGTCCTTTTTTTCATTCAGCTACGCTCTACGGCGGACGACGACTTCAAACGGCAGCAGAACGGCAGACTGGGCGTCTGTTCGGTTTCCGCCGTAGACAGGCGATTCTGTCGTCAAAATCAGATTGTCAAACATGTCTGGCGGGACGGGAACCGGGTCTGTCGTTACGTTGGCAACGGCGATATAAGTCAGATTATCCTGCCGAAAACCATCTTTGCCGCTGACCGTCCAGCGCCACGTCAGGATGGTCGGCTGATTTTCTCCAGTTTCATTCGAGAAGTAGAGCAGACCAGCGCCGTTGGCTTGAGCGTACGGCTTGAACGACTGACCGGCAACGCCCGTCTGCTTTCTAACGGCGATGAGGTCTTTGTAGAGTTGCAGGCGTTGGTCGTAAACGTCAGACGTCCACGACAGCGACGCCTGTTCGAACGTCTTCGGGTCGAACGGGTCGGCGACTTTGGGCAGTTTTCGCTGGTGCATGTACTCCATGTCCCGCTGACGCCCTCGTCGAACGGCGCGTTTGAGTCCCTCGTCTTCAAAAGACGTAAAGAACGGGAACGGATTCTGCTCGCCGTATTCTTCGCCCATAAAGATGAGCGGGACAAAGGGAGAAAGAATCGTAACAGCCGCAGCAAACCGCGCCGCAGCCGGCGAGATCTTCGTTCCCAGACGTTTCGATTCCGCGCAGTTGCCCGCCTGATCGTGAGTCTGGTTATAGACAATCAGCCGGGTCGGGTCGATGTACTCGAAGCCGGTTCCCCACGTCTTTTTGTATCGTTTTCGATAGAACCCGTCGTAAACCCAGCCGTCGACAAACGCCTTGAGCAGCGCTTCCGCCGGGTTTTTGAACCGTTCGCTGACGCTGAAATCCTCGTACAGTCCGGTCTGTTCGCCTGTTACAAGAGCGTGCAGCGCATGATGAAAATCAATGTTCCAGACGCCGTCCAGACCGTACCCGTTATGAATGAGCGGATCAATCTTGATTCGATAATTGTCGTCGTCTTCCGCCGTTACAAACGTTGTCCGGTTGTTGTATTTCCCGAATTTATGAACCGCTTTGGAAATCTGTGCCAGGATGTGCGTTCCAGACATGTCCGTAATCGTATCGGTCGCGTCGAGACGCAAGCCGTCAAACCCAAATTCCCGAATCCAATACACTGCGTTTTCTGTTACAAATTGACGCACCGGATCGGAATTCTCCCCGGAATAGTTTATCGCCGCGCCCCACGGGTTGTTAAACCGGGAATCGAAATAGTCGGAAATCGCCCCTAAATAGCAGCCCTCCGGACCGAAATGGTTATAGACAACGTCGAGAATAACCGCCAAGCCCAACTCGTGCGCCCGGGCGACGAACGCGCGCAGCTCGTCCGGCGTCCCGTAAACGCGAGTCGGCGCGTAAATATAGACGCCGTCGTATCCCCAGCTCATACCCGAGGAATTCACAACGGGCGACTCCGCAACCGGCATGACTTCTATCGCCGTCGCGCCCAGGTCTTTGATATATCCCAGCTTTTCCGCCGCCGCAGTCCAGTAGGAAACGTCATCAGGTTTCTTCCCCACAAAAGCGGCTGGATGGAGTTCGTAGATAATCAGGTCTTTGTACTCGACGCCATGCCACGACGACGGAACAAGGTTGTCCGGCGGCGCCGTTCTCAAGCCCGACGGACCGTGAACTCCCAACGGTTGCGCCGCGCTGCGCGGGTCGGGATACTGTTTCCCGTCCGCCAGACGGAACATGTACAGCCAATCTCTCCCGACTTCCGCTTGAGCGGTAAACCAGCCTCTTTCTGCCGGAGTCATTGGAACGACTTTCGCGATTCGCCCGGATTTATACGCCTCTGCCGATTCGTACAGAACGAGGTCAACCGTTGGCGATTTAACGCTCCAGACGGAAAACGTACATAGTCCGGACGTCTGCCCGGCAGGAAGAACGGCGTGATTGGAATATGAGTACATTTGGGGGTGGTAAGTTGTAAGTGGTTAGTGGTAAGTGATATTTCGTAGCCCCCAGATTTATCTGGGGGATCAAGACGAAAACATCCTCAAAACGCTTACCCCCTCCCTCCTCCCGCGCCC
>JAFSMW010000243.1 GCA_017447745.1 Thermoguttaceae bacterium | reverse complement strand
GGCGTCTTGGTTTAGTCCCCCAGATAAATCTGGGGGCTACGATTTTTGAATTGTTTTTATTTCCCACGTCTAAAGACGTGGGGATAAGAACAGAGTAATCAGAAGGTTTTGAAAAGGTTTCAAGACATATTCCCTTTCCATGCCCCCCAATTTTGAACGCACCCTGCCAAAGGGGTATATTTATACCGAATCCAAAGAAATCTCACGCGAAGTTCGCAAAGTAATATATACTGACGCGAAGCGTTCTGCTTGAACCGCTTAGCGGTTCAATATTAATAGTCGTGGGTGAAACCCACGGAACGATAGGCGAACCGGGTTGCGTGAGCTCCCGGGCAAATCTCACGCGGCGATGCAGAGGCAAGGAGGATGTTCGCGAAGTTTTAAAAAACAAGGCGAGCCGGGAACGTTAGTTCTCGAGCTAACGAAACAAACCCGCTTGCAGTCAGCCGCTTGCGCTGTACCAGAAATAATGGAATGTGGAGAGCCAGCCGGAACAACTGGTTCGCGGGCGTCTTCGCCCGCATCAGGAAAAAAAGTCCCTCTGAAATCCTCTTTCGCAGCAAGAAACAATTCTGGATCGCGGACGTAAGTCCGCAACAGGAACCGCGGAAGCCTCCAAAAATCTTTGAGCGTGGCAAACCCTCCGACCTGCTGGATCGCGGCTGTGTCAGCCACCGAAGAATTTTAACCACAAAGAACACATAGAACACAAAGAAACAATCGGCAATAATTCGAATTTTACTACGCCTGCACTTTGCGGACTTTGCGTGAGGATTTCTTAAGCGGACTTACGTCCGCGATCCAGTGAGGTTTTCAAATTGGGCGATGTCTTTTAGCGGAACAGGCGCCAAGGAGAACAAGAAAAGCAAAACAGCGAGGACGGCGCGGCGTTCTCGCTGTTGAATTACTCAGTACGAATCACTAATCACGAATTAGCTAGAACTTGTATTCTCTGTTTCTTTCGTTGAAGTCCCAGTCGGTAAAGCCGCGATTGAACTGTAGTTTCGTATACGTGAATTCTTCGTCCAGAACGGGTCTTCCTCCCTGATAGGCGGGCCACATCCAAGCTGCGTATCGAACCGGAATGCCCCATTCCTTATCCAGACAGATTTCCGCCCGATAGAACCGATAGCAGGATCGTTTGACCGGGTGCATGACGTCGACGCGAATGCACGGACGTCCGTCGATTTCCCCGCCGTCTTCGACAAACTTCACAAACGTTTCTTTGCCTTCGGGGTCGTTTTTCATATCCAGTCGGACGGTTTCCATCATTTTGCGAACAAGGTTCGGAATGCCGCCGTCGGTAATCGGATATTTCTGTCCAGCCATTGCCAGACGACCATTCGGGTCAAGCCACAAAGACCCGGCAATCGCCCGAAATCCGACGTCGTGTCCCAAAAGCTGGTCGTTATGATAGCCCTTGCGATACAGAGCTTCAACGCCAGCTTTTCTGTCCGGTTTGAGATATTTTACGTAGATGCTGAACGGCTGTTCCCGGATTTTCATAAACAGCGTGCTTGAATCCTGCAGCTGACCGTCAATTCTTTCGCGTTTGATCATAACGCAGGAATAGTCTTTGATTTTGGCGTTGAACGTCTGAAGTCCTTCAGTCGCCCATGGAATCAAAGCCGCCATGGGATGTTCACCCGGCTGAGTCGGTCGAATATTCAACGGACAAATACTTCCGCCGCTAAACATGTACTCCGATTTTTGAACAGGAGCGGGTCCAGTCTGCATACGCGTTGGATAAATCTGAGTTGGCGTCTGTGTCGAAATCGTCGGGGAAGAATACGTCGCATTCTGAGGAACTGCAGCAGCAGGCGCCGGAGTTGACGGAGCGTCCTGTCTGACGGCGGGGACGGCTGGAGGGGTCTGATTCATCGGTCGACTGGGCGCGTATTGTCGCTGGAAGCCAAAGCCAGGAAACTGAGACACCGGCGGATTCACCGACGCCTTTTCCGGCTCTGCATTCGACTGCGGCAAAGATGGAACTGGAGGCGCTATCGAATCAGCTGCCGGGGCTTGCGTTTTAGCTGACGGAGACGTATAGCTGCCAGTTCGAGAAATACTGAAAGATGGCGGCCACGAACCGCGCACCTGACCGACAAACGGCTTTTGGAAGTTCGCCTGAAAATCTTTATTCGCCAGAGCTGCCGGACTGATTTTAGAAGATGCAAGTCCAATCGACGCCGGATTTTGAGTATTGGCGGCATCCGATCCTGGCTGCGAAGTCGATTCTACAATCGGAGAACTCCCCGGGATAAAAACCGGCACCGGAGGTTCTTCCTGAGCAAAACCAGTAACGGAACCAAACAAAATCGCCGACGACCAAAGCGTTCGCTGAATAATCGATTTTAATATTCTCATAGCTTTGTTTTCTGTAAATTTGGTTTACAAAAATAAATTGTTTCAGGAACAGACGAATAAAGTTCTTCACGAACCGCAAAAATAGTTCAACGTCTTTCCCTATGAGGTTTAACGCACGAGTTGATCCTGACAACCTCTCACAAACTGCTCTTCTGACTTTTAGTATTATATCGTTTAGGGAAACTACATAAAGCAGACATTCTGTTGAGAAGTCAGCACAATCACACAAATTATATAAACAACTAGCCTTATCCGTTTATATAATCGTCATATTTTGCCATTATATTAAATTAATCCGCTTATGAAAAGAGGGATTAAGAGAAATTTTGAAATAAAATCGATATTTGGCGTCAAAACCATTGACAAAATCGAAAATAATTGTTATGATACTATATATATTTTAATGTTGAAATTATTATTTCAGGAATCGAAGCCATGTCAAAAGATCCAATTGACGAAACATTCATCATGCTTTTTGAGATTGTCGACAAGCTTTCTCAAAAAGGGCTTGCTACGTCAGCTAAAAAGAACGTCGCTCTTTTAGAGTCGTTGTCCGTCAGACAGCAGAAAACGCTTTATGCCGTCATTTCCATGACGAAATTCAACCCAACGGGCGTCAATTTGAAAGATTTAGCCGCGCGAATGAACATCACCGTTCCCGCCGCTTCCGTTCTGGTTGAATCGATGGTTCAGCGGGGCTTTTTGGAACGGGAAATCAATCCCAACGACCGCCGCGCTGTCTGTATTAGCATTTCCGCCACCGGACACCAGATTTTCAACGTTATCCGACAGGAAATGTCGATTCAGGTCAATAAATTGGCTGACCTGATGAGTTCAGAAGAGCGCACCGTTTTCGAGAATGTTATTGCGCGATTCTATAAAGAATTGTTTCCGTAATCTACAGATTTATTATCGTTGACTGGTTTAACCCCAGGTCAGACTTGAATATCCGTTTTGAAACGCTATTCGCTCTTCTGACCTGTTTTCCTTTTTACTAACCCCCTTGAACTACCTATGATCCCAGGATTTTCCGTTATTGCAGAATCGATTAACAACTCCGTCCCCTCCACTCAACAGATGTACGATAACGGCGACATCGCCGGTTTGCTCGAACTGGCTAAAACGCAAGACGTCGCCGGCGCCGCTTATATAGACGTCAACGTCGGACCGCGTTCCGCCGACCTGCTGGCGAAGATGATTGCCGAGATTCAAACCGTTTCCAGCAAGCCGCTGTCTATCGATTCTCCAGACTACGCTCAGGCGGAAGCGGGTTTGAAAACCTACGACCCGGCAAAGGCGAACGGACTGAAGCCGATTCTCAATTCCGTCTCCCCGATGAGAACGGAAATGTTCAAGCTGTACGAGATTCAGCCGTTCCGTCCGATTCTTCTTTCCAGCGAACAGCTTGTAGACGGCGCCGGCGCCCCATGTCACACGGCGGAAGAGACGTACAACGCTGCCAAAAAACTCGTTGAGCAGTTCCTGGAATCCTGCCCCGGCTCCACCATTGACGACTGCATTATCGACCCCGGCATCGCCCCGATTGGTTCCGATATGGAAGACAACTTCCGCCGTCTTGTCGACGCCATGAAGCTCATTCAGGCGGACGGATCCCTCAAGGGCGTTCACTTCTCCGGCGGCTTGAGCAACTTCACCGTTATGCTGCCCTCCAAACGTCCAGACGGCATGGCGATTAAAAGCGCGTTGGAAAGCGCCTTTTTGACCATTACCATCCCACTGGGAATGGACATGTGCATCACGTCCGTCAAACGCAACCACGCAGTTCTTCCGGAAGACCACCTGGCGATGAAATGCCTCAACGACGTCCTGTCCCTGTCTGGAATCGACTGTCTCAAACGAGTCAAGAAATTCTACAAAGGAAAAGACTAATCCTTAATTCTATTCATCCAAACAAGAATGGCTCCCCAAACTACGCTCAGGGCGATGCCCGCTCCGATGGAGTACAACGCCCAGAGCGTAAAGTTGTTGTTAGCCATGGGGAAAACGAACATGGACGCTAAGACCCAAAAGAACCCGGTAAGCGCTTCGATTATCGGGTACATTGGTGAAATCGGTTCGTGACAATCTTTGCATTTGCCCCGGAGAATAATCCAGCCAAAGACGGGTACGTTGTGCCACGGTCGGATTTTCGCCCCGCATTTTGGACAGTGCGACGCCGGAAAAGCAATGTTCATGCCGCGCGGGATTCGGTACGCCAAAACGTTCAAAAAGCTCCCGACGATAGATCCGATAAGCCCTATCCAGATCAGAAAAAATACGTACAGTTCAAACGGAATATTATTCTCAAACGGCATGGGATTTTAGGGAGTAGGGAATAGGGAGTAGCGCGAAGCGCTTCCGCTAGAACCGCGTAGCGGTTCAATATTAATAGCCGTGGGTTTTAACCCACGGAGGGAATAGGGAGTTCGAACGGAATAATACTGATTCCTTTTTCATTGACTTCTGCGCTTATAGCGCGATTTGGCTTTTGACAAGGCGGAGGACAGTTCTTCCGCGTCTTCTTTGCGGGACGGCTGCGATTCTATTGGTCTGGATTGAGCTTGTTTCTCCGATTTGTTCTCAGGCTTGAACGACGTCTCGTTTCCTGTTGGGACGTCGGCGGCAGACGCTGCATCATTCGGTGAGTTTTTGACGTCAGATTCTGCTGACAACGGTTTGCCGGATTGGATTCTGGAAACGAGTCTGTAAATAAAAGCCGCGGCGCCATGACAGGCAGCGCCGATAAATCCCGTTCGTCGTTCAAACGTTTCCAATAAGAAACAAACAATCGCCGCCGCCAGCAGGTACGGGAATATCGGAGTCAATTGCTGAGTCGGCGGAATATCCTGCCAGACGGCGGACATGTCAATTCGTTCTTTACCCCCTGTCAAAGCGGCAAGACGGCGAAGCGTCGTTTCTCCGCTGCGAACGTCCGCGCCGCCGACAAAATTGTATTCCGGAGAGTACATTCGACACGCAGGCGAAAGTGTAACAGTTTTATTGGGTGCGCTGTCGGCGCTTTTCTCTTTATTTCCAGCCGAGAACAACGACGAGTCAAAAACAACGGCTGTCAGGATGCGTTCTTCTCCTTGAATCGGGACGTCAACGCCCAGGGTCGAACCGTCAAAACGTTTCATTTCGACAACTTCGTCTTCCTGAACTATTCCGGAACCGGGAGCAGAACGAACTATCGACACTTTCGGTTTATGATTGAGCATGGCGTCAGACAACGAAACCGCATTGGATCCCTTGCCCGAATCTTCCGGCATGTACAATCGAATCTGACAAACGCCGTTGACAACCTTTTGCGTCAAAAGCAGGTCTGGCGGCAAGGCGGAATCCTCACCTGCCGTCCAGCGAACAATCGACGTCATCAACGCGTTGTAGTTTTCCCACGCGCCGAAATCGCCGGTGTACTTCCCGTCCGCCTGACCGGTAAAGCACGCGCTGCGTCCCAAGCCAACGTAACGGGTCGCGACGATGGGCGCTTTGTAATCGTCTTTTGAAATCGCCTCCTGTTGGGCTTCCGGACGAAGATAGGTCAGGTTGTATCCTCCCACCGCAGGCGCAGCGCCGAACCGCTCTGCTGTAACAGTTTCCATCAGCGGAGTAAATTCGAATTCAACTGGATCGTCTAAAAACGAATTCCGGGTAAACGTAAACGTGTCCTGAGTAAACAGCCGCGGGAGTTCTTCCGCCTTGTGGGTAAAATAGCACGCGCCCTGCCCTATTTTGGCTATGTCTTTAAGCAGATTGGCGTCACAGTCGGATTCTGTTCCCAACGCAATAACGCTACAGGTAATGCCGGCTTTCGTGCATTTATCCAACAGATCTGCGTAATTGCCCGGCTCTTCGGAATCGGCAGCGTCGGCAAAAAGAATTATATGCCTTGTTTTGGCTTCCGCTTTGGAAAGCATTTTAACGGCGGCAGTAAGCCCTTCATAAACATAAATCCCTCCGCCTGCAGAACGAATAGTTCTAATCTTGCGTTGAATTTCAGCGCGATTTTCGACGCTTTGTAAATTGGCGACCACGTGAGGGGACGTGTCAACCGCCAGAACGCCCAGCTGATCGTGTCCGGAAAGGATTTCCAAAGACTGCGCCACGCCCAGGTTGGCAAGATCCATTTTCGTCTTTCCCCCGCCGACTTCCATGCCCATTGACCCGGATCTGTCCAGAACGGCGACCAGCGCCAAAGACAGCTTGCGGTGCTCCTTTCGCAGTTCCATGCTCACCGGCATAATCGATTCAACAGGCGAACGAAAATATCCGCCCAAACCGAAGGATTTCATGCCGCCCGTCATAAACATGCCGCCGCCGGATCGCTCCACCCAGGTTTGAATCGCTTCAAGACCCTGCGTCGTTACGCGAGACGCTTCAACGTTTTCCAAAATGACAGCGCTGTACTGTCCCAGAGTCTCCAAATCGACGGTAATTTCAGACGGGTCTTTGGATTCAACTTGCAGTTTCCCGGCTTTGAGGGCTTTGCCCAATCCGGATTTCCCGCCAACGCACAGATGCAGAATCGGCTTGGATTTCCGCACCCCGACAATCGTTTTGGCGGAATTGTTTTCCTTGATAGCGTCCGCCCCAGGCGTTGAAATTTCTACGGTATAATTTATTGCCGCGGCAGAGCCGATTTGGTCAACGGTCGCCTTGTCGCGAAACGTCAGAGAGTTTCGCCCGGCGGTACATGTTTTCACGCCGGACGCAATGAGCGTCTGCCCGCGATAGAGTTTATAGTTGACGTCTCCCGCTTTGGGGACGTTCGCCCAGGCGGTAATCATAAACGACTGCCCCGGCTCAACGGCGTCGGGTACGTCCAGACGTTCAATCCAGGCGTCTGCCAGTTTGGGACGTTCGATAATTCGATAGTCAATCGGAATGGACGACGTCTGATTGGCGATTTCGAGAATAGGATCTGAGCCGGTATAGCGACCATCCGTCAAGAGCAGAATTCGTCCGCCGGTTTGCGGAGGGATAAGAGAGCGAGCCTCGTTTATCGCTTGCAGAAGTTCTGACCCATCCTGACCGACAGGACGAGTCCATTCCTTAAACTGCGTCGAAGACGCCGGCTGCGGCGGCAATTCCACAGCCGTCTTTTGTCCAAAAGAGACGATCGCCAGCTTGTCTTTCGGTCGCGCCGAACGGGCGAGCAAATCGATAATTTCCTTTTGACGAGCCGACGCGTCAGACGGCATCGACAGGCTTCTATCCGCGACGACAACCGTCGTTCCCCCTTCATACTGACGATAAATCGCCAACTGCGCCAGCGACAAAATAACCAGCGTCAAAAACGCAGCGCGAAACAGCCCAGCCGTTCTGGACGAATACGGCGCCAGAACGAACAGCGCTATTGCGGGAATTGTCAACAGTAGCCAAATGGGGGAAATGAACATTTCAGGACGCGATGTTACGAATTACTGTTTCTTTTCAGTCTGCTCTTCCGGCGGTTTCTCCGGCTGCGGTTCTTCTGGAGCGGGTTGTTCCTCTGCTTGCGGAGCAGGAGCTTGCTCTGCTTCCTGAGCAGGAGCGGGTTCAGCCTCAGGAGCCGGCTTTTCTTCAGCTTCCGGCGTGGGAACTTGTTCTTCCTGAGACGGAGCAGGTTCAGACTTTTCTTCTGCTTGCGGAGCGGGAGATTGTTCTTCCGGAGCCGGAGCTTCTTCGATGTCTTCTAAAACGATATCGTCAACAGCAGCTTTCGGTTCCTCTGGTTTCGGCTCTTCTGGTTTAGGTTCCTCTGGTTTCGGCTCTTCTGTCTTTACGTCTTCCGCCTTTGGCTCTTCCGCCTTGACGTCCTCCGTCTTCGGTTCCTCCGTAACAGTTTCCGGGAGGTCTTCTAATTCAGGGCTTTCGTAGGCGTCCAGATCGAGTTCAGGCGGATTGGGATTGTCTTCAGCCGGCGGCTGCGGTTGAGCGTCGTGGTCGTGGTCATGATCCGCTTCTTCCGCGGCGTGCTCGTGAGCATGGTCGTGATTATGCTCGCCGACCTCGCCGCAGTCGGGACATACCAGTTCAGACTTCTTCGCGATAACGTCTTTTCGGGAAATATGAATCTTTTTGTATTCGGCGTCGTCGATAATATAATACCAGTCCGCAAAGCGTTTGTTGAGTTTCTCGACTTTTTCTTTCGCCCTGGCAACAGCGGCTTCGTACTGCTTGGTTTTCTTTTCGTTAGCCGCTATGACATCGGCGATATTCTGCATCATCTCGGCAACGGCAGAAACGTCGGGAGAATTCTCATTGGGCGATTTTGGAATCGGTTCCAGTTCCGGCTTTTTAATTCCGTCCGGGTTGAACTGAACCATGACAAACAGATAGCGATTGACTGCGGATTCGTCCTGATTGGAACGGACGTTGTCGGCAATTGCGCCGAAGCGCAGAACGTATTCGACGCCGTTTCCCATGTTGACGGTAATGTCGCCGTCGGTCGACAAGAGCGTAATTTTCTGCTGTCCGTCCGGACCGGGAATTGGGAGCAGGCAAAAGCCCTTGGCGATTAAATCCGCCTGGGTTTCGACGTCAACTTTAACAGACCCGGTTTGCTTGAGCGATTTGCTGAATGCGTCGGACTTCCGGCGGACGTCTACGATTTTCAGGTCGTCGAGAGCTTGCGCCAGCCGCCCAATTCTGGCGACGTCCAGTCCCTCGTCGTCGCGCATTTCAAGACGCTTTATCTTGCCGTTTTTATCGGAAATGGTCATTTCTTCCAGCGACCACGACGGGTCTGCCTGGTCGTCGAAGGCGAATTTCATCATGCCGTTGTCGCGAAGGTACGGCTCGCCGTTTTGAATCTTCAAAGCCAAATCGTTGACGGTAATCGATTTGATGTCCCAGACGTCAATCTGTAACAGGTCTTTTTCAATCCAGTCGCC
>JAFSMW010000242.1 GCA_017447745.1 Thermoguttaceae bacterium | reverse complement strand
GAAGAAAGCGAGCTTGTATCCAGCTGAGCCGCCGTTGTGAACTTCTCCGTCGGGTCAAACGAGCCAACGGTATAATAGACGTCTTGCGTAATGCTGTTGTTTAACGTATACGTCGCCTTGACGCTGACGGGGAATTCGTTTAAGGCGTTTTGCGGCAGCGTGGATTCCGCTTTGAGAGTTAAGGTATTATAAAAGTCGGCGGGAAGGGAAATGAAATTTGACGGGTCTTTCCAGCCTGCCGCGTTTTGCGTTACGTCGTTAATTCCGCACGTACATTCGCACTTTGGATCGGATTCCGGGTCAGGGTCTGATACGTAGTCCGGCAAAAACGAAACGTTGACGACCAGATCGTTATAGTCGTTGTCCGTCCAGTCCTCTAAACCGTATACGCCAAACGGACCGTCTGGATATTTTATATTTCCCGGCGGGGTGGTGAAAGAATCGCCAGCTTGCACGTTTACGACAACGGTCGACAACGGTTCGCCTTGCCCGTTAACGCAAAGCCCGGTTGGAATTGCTGTAATAGAAACGCCCCCGGCGGAAAACGTCATTTCATCTGCCTGATTGGACGTTTCAGAACCAACAAAAGAAAACGTCAGCGTCCCGTTACAGGTAAACACTCCATCTTCCAGATATTGTTGAGAATAGGTTTCAATGTTGATTGGAACGTCTAACGGCGACGCCGTGAGCAGTTCCCGATTTTCAAGAGGTTCAAATCGCGAAGTACGAGAGAAACGAGAAACGCTCTTGCGCTTAGATTTGTTCTGAGCGAAAAGCATTTTAAGCAGCTGCATTCTCACTTCTCCTGTACGTGTTAATTATTGGGAATTAGTTTTTGACGGCGATTTATATTTGCGAAAAGTTCAGCTTGTTACTCTCTTTTTACAACGCCGATCTTTAATTTTTGCAATCAGTATAATCGTTGCAAAAGACAATGTCAATACCCCAAAACAATAATTTCTTAAAATATTTCAAAAAACTCAAAATGCTTGATTATATCTAAATATTTTCAGATTTCTATGATATATTACTATACAAAATGTTTAGTATCATTTTAATTAACCTGTTGGATTATTTATATGTTACGTACATAACGAAAATACGAGTATATTGCAACAGTTTATTATAGTTTGTTCGAACTGCTTTTAATGTCCCGTTCAATTATCTGTATAGTATTGATTTTTTAAAATAACTATATTTTAGCCCAACTCCTTGTAATTGTTGTGGAATTGAATATACTAATAGTAAAGGATTCGTCTGGCGTCTGCGCGCCTTTTGCTGTATAGCAGCTTCCTGTGGTTTCTCAGACGTCAACGTGCCAGAAGAACCGGAATAAATCAAATGATTATTTTTATCCAAAGCCATTCCAAATCATGACAAACAGAATTACAATTCGATGCAGCGTCTGTGGATGTGAGACAGCTGTCAACAACGTTCAGCCAGGCAGAAAAATATTCTGTTTGCATTGCGGTCGTGTAATTACGGATTCCTATCAACCGGGAATGGAGTTTCAACCTGGCATGGAATATCAGCAGAACGTCAATTATCAGCAGGGGACGGAATTCAATCAGCCTTCTCAGCCGTCTTCGATTCCAGGAGAAACCGCTGTTCCGCCTCCTCCTCCGCCGCCAATCGGCAATTCGTATGAGGGCACGGAGAACGCGTCAGAACCGCCTCAGCCAAGTTGGAAAACGGAGCCGTATATCCGCGTAAACTGGAAACGTATCGGATTTACACTTAAAACAGTTTTCAAAGGAATCTGTTCGTTCTTTTCCAAACGTTGGGCGGAATTACGAGAAGGACTCCGATCAGATTCTACGCCCTCAACTGAAGAGTTTCAGCAATCGGGAGAACGCGTTCCTCCACCGCCAGACGCCAGGGCTCAACAGCAATCGCCGGAACCGGAGACTCCGTTTGGATACGTTGACAGACGCCAACAGCGAATGCAGCAGTCTTTTTCCAGAAGTTTTGCCGAATCCGGAGCAATTCCTGTCCCGCCGACCAATCCAAATTACTCTCAACAGAGAATAGACCAGTCGTTTACAAACTCGTTTAACGAATCCGGAGCGATTCCCGTCCCTCCGTCTAATCCAAACTATTCTCAACAGCGGATTGACCAATCGTTTACGAATTCGTTTCGGGAAGATGAGGATATACAATCGTAAAACGCAGTTGAAAGGATACTATAAACGCCAGTCAAGAGGTTTTTAATCTTTACAAAAAATAGCGAGGAGATTAATTCTGTTCAAAACAGAATCAATCTCCTCGTTTTTATCTTTTAAACAGCCCGTAATCAAAATCAATCAGATTTCTGACGGCAACTCGTAGCCCTTGCGGCGTTCTCTGTCGAGCATGGCGTTGGCGTCGGCAGAATCGAAGACTTCTTTTTCCGGATCCCACTTGAGGGAATGTCCAACGTATCGGGCGATGTTGAGCATGTGACAGATCGACGCGCTGCGATGTGCGTATTCGCAATCGGAAATAGGCGTTCCGCCAAAGCGAATGCAGTCGATCCAGTCTCGAATCTGAGCGTCGTGTCCCTGTTTTTGGGTCAGTAGTGAAGGAACTTCGATCTTGTTGACTTGATCGACGAGTTCTTGCGGATTAGCGGTAACCTTGTTGCGCCAGATTTCCATTTTACCTTTTTCTCCGAAGAAGATGCCGCCGCCGCGGTTTCCCTCTTTGCCGTCGTCGTCGCCGAGTTTGACAACAATGCCGTTAGCGTACTTATACGCCAGCCGCGGCTGATTGCAAAGCTGGTTTCCGCGTCGAGCGTCTTCCGGCTTGTCGTAGGTTGGCGCTTCGAGTTTGTCGCCTGTTACAATAATTTCGACAGGACCGGTTTCCTGCATTCCCAGCGCCCACTGAATCTGGTCAAACCCGTGAGTTCCCCAACCGGTCATTTCGCCGCCGGAGAACGGTCTGAACGAAAGCCAACCCGGTTTTCCGCGAGGAATAAACAGTTCCGGATGATACGCAACCAGCGGAGCGGGACCGCACCAGCGTTCCCAGTCCAAACCTTCAGGGATTTCTTCCGCTTGCATGTCATAGAACCAGGGGGATTCGTAATTGGCGGCAACGACTTTGCTAATCTTGCCCAATCCGCCTTCGCGAATGAATTTGCAGGCGCGATAGTTCGGGTTCATACTGCGTTGCATGGAGCCGGTTGAGAACTTGACGTTGTACTTGCGAGCCGCCTTGACCATCAATCGTCCTTCAGCAATGGTCAGCGACACCGGCTTTTCAGCAAAGATGTGTTTGCCTGCCTGAGCGGCGTGAATGCAAATCAGAGAACGCCACTGTTCCGGCGTAGCGGTAATAATCGCGTCGACGTCGCTGCGGTCAAGGATTTCGCGATAATCCGAAACTGCGTCTTTATCGGGATTGCAGCCCAATTTTGCGGCTCTATCCTGAGCGCGGGGCAGGAAGACGTCCGCGCAGCCAACGACTTTCGCCGTTTCAATGTGGTGAGTCGTGTTCATGTCGCCAAATCCCATGCGACCGACGCCGATGCCGGCGATGTGGACTCTGTCGTTTACGCCCGGTTTGCCGTCTTGCGCTAAAACGTCGCGCGGTATTAACGTCGGAACGGCAAGAGCCGCTACCGCCATTCCCAAAAATTCTCGTCGATTGGATTTCATATTCAAGTCTCCTTGATGGGGTGTGAGGAACAGGAAACAGTTGAAGCACTAATATTTCAACCCTCCTGAATTGTAATTCCACTCTTTATTATAATTACTATATCAGAATTGTTAGAAAAAATCAACGGGGTAAATGAGAATATTTATTGACATTTCTCGCCATTTTCTTGTCTTTTTTGGTCAGAAAAGTTGAAAAAAGATGTTTGTGAGAATTGGGAGCGGCGCTTGCGCCAACTCCTCACTCCTAACCCCTAACTCCTAACTGTTTGTTATATTCAGCGACGAACTTCTTATAGTCTTCAATCGTGTCGATTCCGATAGCGCAGCCGTCCGCCTGACCGACCATGATCGCGTAGCCAGCATCCAGAACGCGAAGCTGTTCCAGCTTTTCGGTGTTTTCAATGGGAGACGTCGGCATTTGTCCTAGCTGAAGAAGGAATTCCCGCCGATAAGCGTAGATTCCCAGATGCTGCCAGTACAGGGCAGGGGAAACGTTGAGTAAATCGTCCGACCACGTTCTGGCGCAGGGAATTGGCGAGCGACTGAAGTACATCGCCCGACCGGATTTATTAAACAAAACTTTAACGCAGTTTGGGTCAAAGACTTTCTCTTTAACGCGAATTGGAATCGCCATGGTCGACATGACGGCGTCCGGATTGTCAAGCAGCAATTGAGCGCAGCGGTCGATGGTATCGGGATTCATATCGGGTTCGTCGCCCTGAACGTTGACGAAGATATCGACGTCCTCCATCTTTCGGGCGACTTCCGCCAAACGATCCGTGCCGGAGGCGCAGTCGGGACTTGTCATAATCGCCTGACCGCCGAAACTCGTTACCGCGTTGAAAATTTCGTCGTTGTCTGTCGCGACGCAAACGCCTTGGGGAATTTTCGCTTTCAGAGCGGATTCGTACGTATGAACGATAAGCGGTTTCCCTGTTTCGTTCAACAGCATTTTTCGAGGCAAACGGGTTGACGCGTATCGAGCAGGAATAATTGTATATACTTTCATGTTACAAATTCAATACTAAAGCGGACGAATGTGTCTGACGGTTATATGAATATGCTGATCGTTATTGGGCAGATATTCTCTGGAACCGACGACGCCGACAACGCGTCCTTCCATTCCCTTGAAATACACGCCCAAGGCGGGAGAAACGTAGTAACGAACCTGTCCGTTGACGTCGAGCAGCGCCCAACGAATCGGAAGTCTGTCAACCGTTCCCTGCGGAAGTGGAGCCAGCAGTCCTACGCCGTCCAGACGCATGTTCTTTTCCAATTCTTCTGCCTTAGTTAGCATTTCAATGTTACGTTGCGCCAATTGATCATATGGCGACGCGCCCGGCGGCGCTGGAAGATTCATAACTTCGTTACCTGCCCGATTGAATTCCGCCTGCGTTGACTCCAAACCAGGTAAAACTGTTGCACGCGACCCTGGTGGAAGCGTTTTCGGGTCAAGAAGTGGATTAGCTGGAGCTCCGTGAGGACCGTAAGGTCTGTGCATCATCCCAGGTTGAGGTACGCCGGCTGCGATTTCCATCTGATTCGCTTTTTCAAGACGTGAAATCAACAGGTCGACACGCGTCAGCTTTCTTTCCGAGTTTGCCTGAGTTTTTAAAAATCGCGCCCGATATAGCAGCTGCGCGGAATGCCAGTTGGCGGGTTGAGTATGAAACATGGCGCTCCAGGCTCTTTCCAGATCGGTAAGCTCTCGATAAAACTCCTCGTCCGATAATCCTTGAGGGTGGCGAGGTCCCGGGACAGGGGGCGGACCGTACGGTCCCGAAGGCATAGGCGGAATGTTTGGTCCAACCGCTGGAACAAAGCTGACAGCTGTCGACGACGGGTTTTGACTTCGCTGCGTCTGCTGCGGCGTTCGACGCAAAGGATCGTCCGGTAAAATATCATTCAGATTTACCCACCGGAACTCGCCAGACGGCGGAGATATTCTGTACCATTCTTCCGATCCGATATTGGTCTTTTGAATAATTTCAACCAGTTCGTCTTTTCGCATTCGAACCTGAACGACGTCTCGGCTGTCCTGTAAATCAGAACCGACGCCGCTGGCAGTATTATCGTCTGTAATGCGACCTGTACCGTCAGATTTAACTTCGAGAAATTTACCTCTGACCCAGGAAAAGCTGCCCTGCGGAGGACGAATCGCCGCCCACCCGGTTGGAAGTTCACAGTAAACTTCTACAACAGATCCAACGGGAAGGGGTTGCGTTGCATAGTATGACATTCCCGGACCGCTGCGAGCGGCGGCATTTTGAACCGAGACTTTCGCCATGTACGGAAACCCTTCCTGAAGCTGAGCCAACGCGCTGGAATTGATTGTCGCAAAGACTGCAAAAAGGCAAATTAAAAGTCGAACTGTTCCACAAATCAAAAATTGAGATTTGTACCAGACTTGATATAAATCGCTGCGATTCATCGTTTTCGAGGCTGATTTATTCATGGATGTTTTCCTTTATTATAAAGACGGCATTTTTTCTATTACCTCAGTAACGTGAAATCCGATTTTTTGGTACAAATTAATTGCGACTTCGTTAATCTGCGTTACTTCCAGCTGAACGGTTTTAACCCCTGCCTGTTGGTATCCCCACAGACAATAATATAACAACAGTTTCGACAAGCCGCGACCGCGATATTCCGGAAGAATTCCAACGTTTTGAATAGCGCCAATAAATTCCGGCGTAATAAGCCCCTGAATTGTTCCTGCCAGCTTGTAACAGCTCGGAAGACGAAACAGTCTGGCGGCGGCGCATCCGCTTTTTTCTCGCAGCAGCCACGTTGCGCTCGGCAGAAAACCGCTTCTGTTGGCAAGATAACGCATGAAATCTTCGCAGCGCGACTGTTGTGTAAATGTAATAAAGAATTGGGCGTCTATGGAATCTTTGAAGCTTTTATAAATCGCTTCGCTGTGTTTATGTATCAGATTTGTCGACCATGGCGCCATTTCAAAACCCGCCGGCAGCTTAATTTCCGGGCATTTCCAGCTCTCAAGCGAGATTTGCATTTTATATCGGGTGAATGTGTTTATATGAATGTTTCCCATGGTTCGTCTGTTACATATAATTTCTAACAGCGACAAAATTTATAATGTCGTCATTCCGTATACCTCAATGCGATATTGTCTCGATGAACGACTTCTTCATAAGGAGCGCGGCCCAAGGCTTCTTCAATTTCATCGGAATGCAGTCCGCGAATTCGCTGGATGTCGTCTGAGGAGTAATTTGACAGTCCCCGGGCAAATTCATCTCCGGAGGAATTGCAAATGGAAATGACGTCGCCTTTTTCAAAGCGCCCATAGACGCGTTTGATCCCCTTCGGCAGCAAACTTCTCCCCTGGGTTTGCAGGGCTTTAACGGCGCCGTGGTCGACAAAGACGGATCCAAGCGGTTCTGACGCAAACCCAAGCCAGTTCTGACGGCTGGTATGGATTTCCCCATGCGGCAAGAAAACGGTGCCGACTTCTTCGCTGGCAAAAATCTTTCGCAGAATGTTCGGATCGCGTCCTTTGGCGATAATCATGCTGCAACCTGCGCTGTTGACCTGCTGAGCGGCTCGCAACTTGCTGCTCATTCCGCCTTTGCTGACAGAATTGAGATGGTCGTGAACCATTTCTTTGACGTTGTCTTCAACTCCTGTAACAGTCTGAATCACGTGCGAATTGGGATCAGAGGGATCGCCGTTGTATAGTCCGTCAATGTCAGACAGAAGAATAAGCAGTTCCGCCTGAACGAGGTTTGCAACCAGAGCGGCGAGGTTGTCGTTGTCGCCGAAAGTGGTTTTTAACTCGTCAACAGAAATTGTGTCGTTTTCGTTAATAACCGGCAGCGTATGAAAATCCAAAGCCGCATTGAGCGTATTTCTCATGTTCAAATAACGCGTGCGGTTTTTCATATCGTCGTTGGTCAACAGCGCTTGAGCGGCTGGAATATTGTATTGCGACAAATAATGATTGTACGCTTCAATCAAAGCGCTTTGACCTACAGCGGCAACAGCCTGCAACTGTCCTAAATCTTTGGGACGATTTGTGAGTTTTAGTCTGTCCATACCGGCGGCAACAGCGCCGCTGGATACCAGGATAACCCGTCGACCGGTCTGAATGATTTCGTAAATCTGGTCAACAAGATTCTTGATTTGCTGATGATCCAAATGACGGCTTGAGTCTGTCAGACACCGAGATCCGACTTTAATAACAATCGTTTTGGAAGCAACAATGATTTCCTGTCGTAATGGACTGACTGGATATTCGTTGGACATTTTTTGGGGAAGGGAATAGGGAGTAGGGAATAGGGAGTAGTTTGGGGAGTGGGGAATAGGGAATTGAGAGTAGAATAAAAAATGCCGAAGGCAAAATCTATTCCCCATTCCCTAAAATTATTTATTCGCTTCCGGTTGTGGAGCTTTGTCTGCTGGGACAAGCGCGCTGCGGGGCGTGTGAACTTCTCCGGAAAGCAGATTTTCCCAGGTTCCGTTTTCCATAATCTGTTCAATCATTTCTGATGTCAGAACGTCAATTTTCTTTTGACGAACGTCTTTGATAATCATATCTTTAACGTCGTCCAGAGGAATGTTGTCCGGCTGAGTCTGTCCGAGACAGAACATGATAATGAAGCTTTGACCAACTGTAACAATGTCAGACAATTCTCCCGGTTTGAGTTTGAACGCTTCTGATTCCAGTTCCGGAAGACCGCCGTGCTTTTGAATCGGAGGAACTTCGCCGCGAATGGCGCGGATATTCGGATCAACGCAGAACTGTTCGCACAAATCGCCGAAATTCTTTTCTGTAGGATTCTTTCTCGCTTCAGCCCAAACGCGCTGCGCTGTTCGCATGTCGTTAAGAATAATAGCCAGAACGCGAACGCGGGGACCGTAGTTGGCTTCGTATCCTTTTTGAATGTCGTCGTTTTCAATTCGGACGTCCGATTCGACCATTTTCGTCAACGCTACCTGAGACCAGATGTTTTTGCGATACTGTTCTTTTGTCAAAGAATGTTCGCGAGCAAGAGTTGCATACCACCGTTCGACGTCGGCTTTGCCATCTTTTAATGGCAGCGCGTCAGAGGCAATTTCTGCAATCTTGTTGTCAATATCAGCTTCTGTTACAATAATGCCAGCATTTTTAACGGCTTGTTCAACCAGAACGAACTGAATTAATCCGTTGAGAACTTTAGCGCCGTGACGTTCAATCGCTTTTTCTGCAACCTGTTTTCGACCGATCTGTTTGCCGTCGATAAGAATGGCGGCTGTCGGATATTTGCGTTCCAGTTCAGGATTTCCCAAAACAATGGTAACTTTGGCGTTTCTCTGCAATTGAGCGAAAATATCGTTAGAAACTTTGGACAGCTTCTGAACCTTGATTTCCTCAATTATGCGTTTTTTGAGGTCGTCGGTAAGCGGGTTTTTGTCTTTAATTGACGGATTGATTCGTTCGCAAAGAACAATCAGATACTGGTTCCCAACGTTGAGAACGTTTGAAACTTCGCCCGGTTTAAGAGCAAAGACCGCTCTATCGAATTCCGGAAATCCCGTGTGCATTCTCAGCGGAGCTGGCGCCATGCCGCCGCGGGATGCAGTGTTTGTATCAATGGAATGCTGCTTTGCCATGGCGGTGAACCGGGAAGGGTCGGCAGCAACGATTTTATGAATCTCTGCCGCTTTTTCAGGGGTGTCGAGAACGATAATTCTCGCCTCGACGCTCGGTCCGCAAAGACGATCGTACGCCATCGCGATTTCCTGTTCGTTAACAACGATCTGGTCTTTGGCAATTGCTTTCAACGCCAGCGACGGCCAAATGATGTCTTCAGAATACTGCTGTTCGTTGATCCCGCGTTCGTCTCGAAGCAGGTTGAGCCACTGCGTTACCGGCAGGTTGAACGATTTGGCGAGACGTTCGATTTCAGCTCGAACTTCAGCTTGAGTAATAACAATATTTCGTTTATGACATTCCGTTTGAATGAGGTATTTGTTCATCATTTTTTCGGCAACGTCCTGACCGAAATACAGCAAACATTCCTCTCCGAGCCGTTGGCGGGTAATCGGTTCGTTATTGACTCGGGCGACAATGCTTTCCGGCGACGGCGCTGCTGTTTGGGGCTGCTGGGCGTAAAGAACGCTCGACAATCCGGTTACAATCAATAACGATGTCAACAATCGGGTAAACGATTTCATTTGTTTCTCCTAAAAACTTTAAATGCAAATACGGAATTCCGGACGCCCTGCCATGAGGACTTCCTGAACTCCTTAAATAATATTACTCTGTTTTTCAGCTAACGCTGAATTGTTGAATGATAATTTAGAGAAAATTCGATTTCTTGTCAAGAGCAAAACAGATAATAATATAGTGAAAAAACAGGGCTTAGCGAATTATTGGCTCGTAATAGGAAAACTCAGGAGAACGCTTTGCATAATTACTCATTACTAATTGCTCATTAATAATTAACCTCTCCCCGCCGTCTTGTAAAAAACTGGAAGACGGGTATAATAAAACGTGGATATTGGTTATCGGGAACCGAATCGCCGTTCCCGTTTCGTTAAATCAGCAGAGGGGTTCATGTCAACGCCTAAAACTATACTCGACAAAATCTGGGACGCCCACCTCGTTCAGTCGTCGGACGACGCTATTCTGTTAGTTTATATAGACTATCAACTGCTTACGGAAGTCGCCGGTCCGCAGGCGTTTGAACGGCTCCGCAGCGCCGGGCTGGATATTTGGCGTCCGGACAGAACCATCGCAACCGTCGACAGAAACGTTTCCGCCAGGACGGCGAAAACCCCGGAGGTTGAGAAACTGATTCAAAGTTTGGTTGACAACTGCAGGGAGAAGTGTATCGGCTGTTTTGGAATCGGGAACGTCAATCAGGGAACCGTTTACGTCGTCGCGCCAGAGCAGGGCATCGTTCAGCCCGGCATGACGATTGTCGGCGGCGTCCGCGGAGTCTCCACTTGCGGGGCGTTGGGCGCGCTGGCTCTGGAAGTCAACGTCAAAGAAAGCGAGTGCGTTTTGGCGGCTCAGTCGCTGCCGATGGTCAAGCCGAAACTGATGGAAGTTCGCGTTGACGGCGCACTGTCGCCCGGCGTGTTTGCAAAAGACCTCGCCATGGCGGTTATCCGCAAAGCGTTCGATCTGAGTCAGGAAGACGAATTTTTAGACGAATTTGTAATCGAATACACCGGCGAGGCGATTCGGTCCCTGAACATGACAGGTCGTCTGACGCTGTGCAATATGACGTCTTATACCGGCGCGCTTGCCGCTATTGTCGCGCCTGACGAGCTGACGTTCAAGTATCTCAAAGGACGTCCCCATTGCCCGCTGTTGGGTCGGGAATTTGACGCAGCTGTTACAAAATGGAAATCGTTCCGGTCAGACGACGGCTGCGCTTACGACAAGACAATTCAAATAGACGCCACGGAAATCAAACCGACGGTATCGTGGGAAATCGTACCCGGCTGCAGCGCGGCCATAGACGGCTCTGTTCCAGATCCGAACTCGATTTCAGACGAGTATGAGCGGCGATTGGCGCAGGAATCGCTAGAATTCATGGGGTTCAAACCCGGTCAGACGATAACCGACATAGCCGTCGACTGCGTATTTATCGGGTCGAGCGCTGGCGGACGACTGGGCGACCTTCGCGCCGCCGCCAAAGTGGTCAAGGGATACAAATGCAATCCGAATGTAACAGCCGTCGTTTCGCCGGGGTCGGGAATCGTCAAGATGAAAGCCGAGGCGGCGGGTCTGGACAAGATTTTCCTTGACGCCGGATTCCGATGGGGCGAGCCGGGGTCAGCTAACATCGAGCCGGAAGACGCGCCTGCAAACGGCGTTTGCGCGTCAACCGCTTCCGAATTCCAAACCGATTCCAGCATCCATACGTGCCTTGTCAGCCCCGCCATGGCAGCCGCCGCAGCTATCACCGGCAAAATCACCGACATTCGAAATTGGGAATACAGATAAAACTGGTCAACATACAACTAACCATTTACTAAAAACTACATGACAAACAGCTTTCAAATCTCGAACGTAAAACTGTATCAAGGCGATTGTCTGGAAGTACTCAAAGAGCTTCCCGACAACTGCGTCGATTTGATTTTTACGTCTCCGCCTTACGCCGACCAGCGAAAAAACACGTACGGCGGCATTCATCCTGATAAGTACGTGGAATGGTTTTTGCCGATTACTGAACAGATGCTGCGGGTGTTAAAGCCAACGGGGTCTTTTGTTTTGAATATCAAAGAAAAGGTCGTCAACGGCGAACGCAGCACGTACGTTCTGGAATTGATTTTATCCATGAGAAAGCAGGGCTGGCTCTGGACGGAAGAGTTTATTTGGCATAAAAAGAATTGCTATCCCGGCAAATGGCCCAACCGTTTCCGCGACGCGTGGGAACGCCTGCTGCAATTCAACAAACAAAAGAGTTTTGCGATGTATCAGGAATCGGTTATGGTTCCCACCGGCGACTGGGCAAAATCCCGCTTGAGAAAGCTCAGTGAGACGGATAAAATCCGTGACAATTCGCACGTCGGCAGCGGGTTTGGAAAGAATATTTCTAACTGGCTCAATCGAGACAAGGCGTACCCGACAAACGTTCTGCACTTGGCGACGGAATGCAGCAACAAAAACCACCCTGCGGCATTCCCTCAAGCCCTGCCGGAATGGTTTATAAAACTGTTTACTCAGGAAAACGACGTCGTTTTAGACCCGTTTATGGGATCGGGAACGACCAATATCGCCGCCAATCGTCTGAATCGACAATCAATCGGGATTGAGATTCTTCCAGAGTATTTTGAAGAAGTGAAGAAATACTTCTCCAATAATCCAGGCAACATTTTTTCAACGGAGCAGTACGATGAAGCCGTATAATCCTCAAATTGCTATCGATTACGTTTCCCAGCACATTGACGAGTTCCATCAGGCGCGTTTGAACTCTTTGGAGCGTCTTCGTCTGAAAACCGTTTTGAAGAAAAAGAATCCCTATCTGTTTAGAGCAAAGGGTATTAATGACGCCTCTGTACTGATTAAGAATCTCGTAGACACGTTTATTTCTTCAAACGAAGAAACCATTTTTGGCGATTGGCTGGAACAGTTGGCTATTTATATTAACGGTCAGGTTTACGATGGAATTAAATCTGGAATTCTGGGTATTGACCTCGAATTCGATAAAGACAACGTCCGATATATCGTTTCTATCAAGTCTGGACCAAATTGGGCTAACAGCGGACAAATTAGAAAAATGAAAGAAGATTTCATTTCCGCTAAAAGAACCCTGCGAACCAGCCGTTCCCGTTTGACGGTTGAAGCGGTCAATGGCTGCTGTTATGGTCAAGACGATAATCCCGATAAAGGCGATTACTTCAAATATTGCGGTCAGCGTTTCTGGGAGTTTATTTCCGGAAATGAAAACCTGTATCAGGAATTGATTATACCGTTGGGGCAGGACGCCAAGCAACGAAACGACAACTTTAATCAAATGCTGGACGGCAAAAATAATTTATTCGTGTCAGAATTTGTAACTGAATTCTGTGACGATAACGGCAACATCAATTGGAATAAACTGATAGCGTTCAATTCCGGAAAGCAATAGTCAGGATGGATAAATTCATTTCAATAACAGGTTTAGCGGCAGACGTTTTTGAAAAATGTCCCGGAGCGACGATTTTGATCTCAAACGGTTTTTTTGATTTCGACGTCAGTGCAGAACAGACGCTGCAATACTTTACAACCGATGGAGTCAAAACGGTTATTGCTCCGTTGTTTACCCCTGTGTTTACTAAAATGGCGCTGCAGAACGGCGTCTTGCCGATAACGCTGTCGAAAGAACAGATTGAACAGCTGTTACAAAACGTCTCTGACCGTCCCGGATACAAACTAACCGTTGACCTGGAATCGCAAACCGTTTCCGACGAGTTCGGCTTGAGCGTTCCGTTTGAAGTGGACTCGTTTTATAAACGCTGTTTAATGGACGGCGTGGATATTGTTTCCTTTGCTCTGTCTGCCGAGAAAGCGATTGAAGCGTACGAGGACAAGTGGGGCAAATGAACGGCGCTTGCGTTTCTCGCAACTCGCAACTATCATATAACCTATATTTAGAATATTACAATTGTCATGGCAAGTTTTACAGAAGTTCTTCGAGAGTCGTGCAAGGCGGCGGGGAAAGTCCTCATGGACGGGTTTGGCAAAGCGGCGGTGTATCATAAAGACGTCCGCGACCTGGTAACGGACTCCGACCGCCGAGCGCAAAAGG
>JAFSMW010000018.1 GCA_017447745.1 Thermoguttaceae bacterium | reverse complement strand
TGTACTGCGTAATAACGAATTTGTCGTAATTCAAATTTATCCTGGAAAATTGGGCTGCGTTTTGGGTCCGTACGCCCTTTCAGAAGAACAGCAAAAGCTGATTCTGGAAAAACTCAAAGAGGTAAAAACGGATTCAACCTCTCCTGAGACAGATAAAGCAAATAAAAACAGCGATAATTAATCAGCGCCAAAACAAAGCGACCAACGGGAGCGATTATAATACGTCTCGCGCAGTAGCGCGGATTGGCTCCCCGCCTACGGGGGCAGGCGAGGACGCCTGCGGTCGACGAGGACGTCGACCCTCCGTAGAACATCGATCAGCGCTTTGCGTAATTACGCATTACTAATTTCCCCCTCTCTCCTTGTATTTTTTCTCTTATAATATATAATATGCTCTAACGTATTTTGTATAGATTAACCCAAATACAAACAGCAAGAGAATAAATCATGTTTCAGCCGGTCGATAAATCATCGTTTCCGAAACAGGAAGAATCGTTGGTAAAGTGGTGGGACGAAAACCGCATTTACGAAAAGTCGTTGGAACTGCGGAAAAACGCGCCGTCGTTCGTCTTCTTTGAAGGTCCGCCGACAGCGAACGGGCATCCGCACCCGGGACACTGCCTTACCCGCGCCATCAAAGACCTTTTCCCGCGCTATAAGACGATGAAAGGGTTCCTCTGCACCCGTAAAGCGGGCTGGGACACCCACGGGCTTCCCGTCGAGGGCGAAGTCTGCAAAGAGCTGGGCATCAAAACCAAAGAGCAGATTATCGAATACGGAATCGAGCCGTTCGTTCAGCTGTGCCAGAAAAGCGTCTTCCGGTACATTACCGAATGGGAAGACCTGACCAAGCGAATTGGATTCTGGGTCAATCTCGACGAGGCGTACGTAACGTATCACAAGAGCTTTGTCGAGTCCGTCTGGCATTCTCTTAAAACGCTTTTTGACCAGGGCTTGCTGTACCAGGGACACAAAATTGTCTGGTGGTGGGCTCAGGGCGGAACCGCTCTGTCTTCCGGCGAAGTCGGACAGGGCTATCGAGAAGTTGCCGACCCGTCTGTATTTATCAAGTTCCCGCTGGTAGACGACCAGGCGTTCCCGGACGAATCCCTTCGCGGAGCGAGCCTTGTCGTCTGGACGACGACTCCGTGGACGCTGCCGTCTAACCAGTTCGCCGCCGTCAAGCCGGATCTGGACTACGCTCTGCTGGAATTCGAGCCGATTCCCGATAAAAACGGAAACGTCGCCCCGGCAGACCCCGCCGCCAACGACGCTGGCAAGTTTGTCGTCGCCGTCGCTCTGGCAGACGTCGTTGCTGGCAAGCTGAAGAAAAAGGCGAAAATTCTCAAGACGTTCAAGGGTTCAGACTTGATCGGTCTGCGATACATCCCGCCGTTTGACTACTATTACAAAACGCTCGGCGCTCAGCAGGGCGAACTGCTCGACGGTTCTAAAGAATACATCGCCTGGCGAGTCGTGCCGGCGGAATTCGTTACAACCGATTCCGGGTCTGGTCTGGTTCATCAGGCGCCCGCCTTCGGCGAAGACGACCACGGCGTTCTGCTCGATCAGCAAAAGCGTTACAAGGTTGACGAAAACGGAAACACGACGGGTCCGGAACTCATCTGCGCCGTTGGTCCGGACGGGAAGTTTACGGAAATCGCCTCTGACTGGACAGGACGCTGGGTCAAAGAAGCCGACAAGGACATCTCCCGCAACCTCAAAGAGCGCGGAATCCTGCTACATCTGGAACAGTACCTGCACGAATACCCGTTCTGCTATCGCGAAGAAAAAGACCCGTTGATTCAGTACCCGCGTAAAAGCTGGTATATCAAAACGACGTCTTTCGTCGACCAGATGCTGGAAAACAACAGCCAAATCAACTGGATGCCGGATCACATCAAAGACGGCCGTTTTGGCAACTTCCTGGCAACCAACGTTGACTGGGCGCTATCGCGCGAACGGTTCTGGGGCACCCCGCTGCCGATTTGGGTTTGCGAAAAAACCGGGCAGATGGAAGCTATTGGCTCGTTTGACGAACTTCTCAGCAAACCCGGCGTAACAGGTCGGGAAGAATGGGAAAAAGCCAAGGCGAAATACAAAGCCGAGACCGGCGAAGACCTCTGTGACGATCTCCAGGTTCATAAGCCGTATATTGACTACATCACCTACGATTCCCCCTTCGCGCCAGGCGCCAGAATGAAGCGCGTTCCGGAAGTTATCGACTGCTGGTACGATTCCGGCTCGATGCCGTTCGCTCAATGGGGCTGGCCCAACAAACCGGGGTCAGACGCAGACCTCAAAGAGCATTTCCCCGCCGACTTCATTTCCGAAGCCATCGACCAAACCCGCGGCTGGTTCTACTCTCAGCTGGCGATCAGCACAATGATGTTCGGGAAAACCGGCACGGAACGAGAAAACGCGCTGGCGAAAGACCTGCCGTATCCGCACCCGTTCAAAAACTGCATCGTTTTGGGCTTGATGCTTTCGGAATGGTGGGAATCGCCGGACGGAAAAGTCTTCCTCACCGCCGACGCCGCTAAAGAGGCGGGCGTAAAGGCAGAAAAGAAAGTCGGGAAGATGTCGAAATCCAAGCGAAACTACCCGTCTCCGCAGCAGATTTTCGATACGCTCGGCGCGGACGCCTTGCGCTGGTACTTCTACGCCACTCAGGCGCCGTGGAACTCCGTGATTTACTCCACTCAGGCGATTCGCGATTCCGTGCCGGAATTCCTGTTGCGTCTGTGGAACGTCTACGGGTTCTTTACCATCTACGCTAACATCGACGGCTTCGACCCGAAAAAGGCGGCGCCTCGACCTGTCGCGCAGCGCGCGGAACTGGATCGCTGGATTCTGTCCGAACTCAACAAGACGATTAAAACTGTTACAGAAAAGATGGACGCCTACGACAGTTTCGGCGCCAGCGCCTGCATTTCCGCTTTTGTAGACGCGTTGAGCAACTGGTACGTCCGTTCCAGCCGCGACCGGTTCTGGGCGTCCGACAAACAGGACGCCGACAAGATCGACGCGTACTCCACGCTCTACGAGTGCTTAACGACGCTGGTCAAGGTTATCGCGCCGTTCGTCCCGTTCATTTCCGAAAAGATTTATCAGGCGCTCGTCGCCAGTCAAAACTCGTCCGCGCCGGAATCGGTTCATCTGTGCGACTACCCCGTCGCAGACGAATCCCTCATCGACGAAACGCTGTCCTTCCGCATGGGTCTGGTTCGGGAAATCGTTTCTCTCGGACGCGCCGCCCGCAGTTCCGCGAAGCTCAAGGTTCGTCAGCCGCTCAAAAAAGTAGAAGTCGTTCTGACGGACGATTCCAACGTCGAATGGCTTGTCAGTCACGAAACGCTCGTCGCGGACGAACTCAACGTCAAACAGGTTGCCTATACAACCGACGCGGCAGAGTATATCGAATACAATATTCTGCCGGACTTGAAAAAGCTCGGTCCGAAACTCGGCAAAAACATCGGCGCGCTTCGCAACTGGCTTAAAACCGCCAACGCCAAAGAGCTTCTCGAACAGATGAAAGCCAACGGCAAAGTAACAGTCGAACTCAACGGAACGGCTGTCGATTTGGCGGAAGACGAGCTGATTATTCGTCTGTCTGCCAAAGAGGGCTGGACGGCAGCTCAAGGCGACTATTGCGTCGTCGTCCTGTCGACTGAACTGGACGAAGCGTTGCTGGCGGAAGGTTTGGCGCGAGAAATCGTCCATGCGATTCAGAACCTGCGAAAAGAATCCGGCTGCGAGTACACCGACCGCATTCAGGTCTCGCTCGTTTCCGACGCCGCCGACCTGACAGCCGCTCTGCTCCGATTCGCCGACTACATCAAGGCGGAAACGCTCAGCACCGAACTGGCGTCTGCTCCGCTTGACGGCGTCGCCCCGGTCGAAGTCAAACTGGACGGCAAACTCGCGCAGCTGTACCTGAAGAAGTAACAATTCGTAACAAACGCAAGTGTCACGCTTGCGTCGGGGAGTGCGGCGGCTTGACGCCGCCTTGTCCAACGCCCCGCTGATATTCTGTGACGTTATCGAATTTTTGGAGTGCGACGGCTTGCCGTCGCTTTTCCATAAACAGAGTTGAGAACATCCACAAACGTCTTTCGCGCCAATATCGCAAGAACTTTTTTTATTTCCTTTGTCTGTCTTTTACAGATTTGAATTATTCTTCGCACGTTATCGGCACGAATTAACTTTTATCGTCGTTCAAGGCGGGACTGGTAATGAAAGCGACGGCAAGCCGTCGCACTCCAAATTCGCACCCCTGCTTGCCGGGCAGATTAGAACTTTTAATCAACCTTTTTTAAGATTATTACACCATGACCCCAAAACCGTTTGACAAGCATTTATCCGCCGCAATGAGTCAGCTGCAGAAACTGCATTGGAAGAATTTTCTGATGATAATTGTATCGACTTTAATTAATACGGTTGGGGTTGGTTTCTTTTTGGTTGCAGGAAAGCTGATTGACGGCGGTTTTTCAGGAACGTCTATTCTGTTCAATTACATTACCACAGACGCCGAGTTCTATAAAAATCTCGGGTTGCCGGAAATTCCCATTTCCGTTTTCCTGCTGGTGTTGAACATTCCCCTGTTTTTATTTGGAGCTAGAAAAATCGGTCTGAATTTTATGATTTACTCGATTTTTGCCATCTCCCTTTTTTCGTTCTGGATGTACGTCTTGGGAAACGTTCAGATTCATACGCAAAATCTGCTTTTAACCGCAGTTTTTGGCGGACTGTTGTCCGGCGCAGGGTCAGGACTGACGATTCGATACGGCGGCTGTCTGGACGGCGTTGAGGTGGCGGCGGTTTTGATTAATAAAAAAACCGGATTGTCGGTCGGAACAATCGCAATGATATACAACGCGATTATCATGTCAGCGGCTATGCCCCTGGTCAGCGTCGACAACGCGCTGTTTTCCATTCTGGCTTACGGCGCCGGCTTGAAAGCGGTAGACTTCATGGTCGAAGGGCTGGATCGCGGAAAGGCGGCGATTATCATTTCCGACAAAGGCGAAGAAATCGCTCAAGCTCTTTCGACTGCCATGGAACGCGGCGTTACAATCTGGGATGTTACAGGATTCTACGCGCAGCAGAAAAAACAGGCCCTGTACTTTGTCGTCAACAGATTTGAGGTTGTTCGATTAAAAGAAATCGTTTACGCCGTCGACCCGATGGCTTTCGTTTCGTTTAATGAAGTTTCGGAGATTATCGGCCGTTCCGGCGAAAAGCGTCAGTTCTCCAAATTATAGCTTTATCTGTTTGACAGACGTATATGGCTTATATGGACGTCATGTCAATATATGCGTTTGAAAACCTCGAGACCGCGTCAGCCACCCGCCCTGCTGGCTGTCTCCTACCGCTAAAGAATATTTTTTAGCCGTAAAGAGCGCAAAAGAAATGGAAGGCGGTAACGGAGTTCGTGAAGTGAACGCAGTTACGCTTTGAACCGCATACGCACACGGATGAGTCCGGCTCGCGGCAGTCCCCTGCCGCAAAAGAATTCTCACGCAAAGTCCGCGAAGTTCGCAAAGTAATTAATTGGTGACGCTTGCGGCGGAAGCCTCCGAAAATCTCTTTCGCGGGAAAGCCCGCTTGAACAGCTGGTTCGCGGACATCCTGTCCGCAAAAAACAAATTATTTCTGAAAAAATTATTCTCTCTTGCAATCTACTAATTAGACGTTATAATTATACATAATAAACAAACACATTTCCCCCTTTAGCAACAATTCGCCACCCGTTTCGAGAAAAAACATGAAAACATACATTTATTCCTTTTTCGCGCTGTTAGTTCTTTTGGCAACCGCAATATGCGCCGGCGCCGATTTAGACTTGGAGAATGACGAACAATTTACGGAATTATCGTCAATCGAAAAAGAAGCAATTAAAGAATTGAACTCTGAATGTAACGACTTTAGTTTCGGTACAAGCCATGAAGGTAATTATGTAGACTTTGTTGATATCACAGCGATACAAATCAGCAGCCGCATGCTGGACAATCTCTATAAATTAAAGAACCTCCAATCTCTGTGTCTTGAATTTTCTGAAATCGACCAGGACGCAGTTTTGGATCTGAAAAAACTTCCACATCTGAAAGAATTATACGTTGAATACTGGAACAAAGATGAACTTGTTAGATACCTTGACTATGATAAAAAATCTCGCAGTTCACTTCAAAGACTTTTGGATGGTATGAAAGATTGCGATCCAAATGATACTGAAGGCGACGATTTAGACGATTTAAAAGATATTGAAGATGACGATTCTTTTTTGTTGTATCCTCTTCCTGAATATGATAAATCCAAAATACCAGAAAAATATAAATCGTTGGATTGGATAGTCAATATTTCATCAGCAAAAGAATTGCATCTGATTGGCATAGTCTGGATATCTAAACAGGGACTTGAAAAGCTTGTTCCAAATAAATCCATACACGATTTAACGTTGTTTGATCCTTCGCTGGAAGAACTACAAATAATTAAAAAAATGGCGGTTACAAAGCTTCATGTTTCTCTAGGTTGTTCCTTTGAAAATCTGGCGGAGTTTAAAGAATATCAGAAGAAATTTGGCGATATTCTATCTGAAATTTCACAATTACAGATTTTAGTAATTGGTGGAGCATATTATGATTTGGAAACAGATCGTTTTTATAGTTTAGTTGACGATGAAATGATCGTGAAACTTGGCAAGCTGCATCTTAAGGCGTTACAGATATCAAAAGCGGACATCTCTTTGGAAAGCGTTCAATTGTTGTCAAAAACAGAATCGTTATACGAAGTTGGTTTACCCAAACACCTTATTGAGAAATACGGCAGTTTAAAAGGCAAGGTTGTTTTCTATTCTTACTCTCCATTTCGCTTTGATGAAATTGACGACGACGGCGCTTACATTCCCTGGTATAATAAAATCTTACAATATACTAAAGGGAAAAACATGTCCGATGACGAAATAAAAGAAATGCTACGGCGTGAAGAGGAACGGCTGAGGAATAGCTATAAGAATCAGTGAGGTGATTTTAAGTTTGGCGGACTTACGTCCGCGATCCAGAAAGGTTTTCGGTTGCGGCGAAGTCTTTCAGCAGGACAAAGAGGCTTCGGCGGACGACACGTCCGCGAACCAGCGGGGCAGGCGTGCTTTCCGCACTCTTTGATTTTTGGAAGCTTCCGCCGCAAGCGTCCGCCGATTGTTTCTTTGCGGACTTTGCGTTCTTTGCGGCTTAAAAAAATTTGGCGGCTGAGACAGCCGCGATCCAGCGGGTCGGAGGGGTTGACACGCTCTAAAGATTTTTGGATGCTTCCGCATTTCTTGACGGCTTCGCCGTCAAGTTGTAGCCCGGGGACGGGCTACATCCAGAGGAGGTTTTCGGCTGCGGCGTTTTGGTATGCACGCTTCGAACAAAGCGTAACTTCGTTCGCTTCGCTCACTCCGTTACCGCCTTTCAACGGTTGGTAAACGCTAACGGTATCGTAATTCCGGCGTTTTGGTTCGCCTTCGGCGAACTGCGTAATTCCGCTCGCT
>JAFSMW010000017.1 GCA_017447745.1 Thermoguttaceae bacterium | reverse complement strand
TGAGGCTTCTTCGGCGGCAGGGGACTGCCGCGAGCCGGCTCATCCGTGTGCGTGAGCAGTTCAAAGCGTAACTACGTTCGCTTCGCGAACTCCGTTACCGCCTTTCAACGGTTGGTAAACTCTAACGGTATCGTAATTCCGGCGTTTCGGTTCGCCTTCGGCGAACTGCGTAATTCCGTTCGCTAACGCTCACTCCATTACCGCCTTTCATTAACCAATCGGCGAAAATCCGTCTAATCGGTAAAATCCGTGTGCGAGTTGACCCGCTCACAACCAACGAGGAGCGCGAAGCGCACTACTGCCTACTGCCTACTGCCTATTGCCTCCTATAAGGCATAACCAGCGTCTGCTGTTCGATCTTCTTCAGGTACGCTTCCATGGCTTGAGCGTCCATTTTCGTCTTGCTCCAGCTGGGGGTAAGGTACGTGTCAACGAACGGAACGAACGTCGCTTCGGTCGCGGTCAGGTTGGCGACGGCGTAGCCGAGGTCGCCCCACGGTCCGGTCGCGGCGAACCCGAGACTCGGAAGCCCCTTGACCGTTTCGACCATCCATTTGTGGGCGTGACCATGAATGTATCCGGGACAGCAGGGGCATTCCAGCAGAATATCCGTCAAGTTGGTTTCGTTGAGCAGATGATGGCACCCGACGAAAACCGGCTTCGTCGCGACCTTGTACTCCTTGAGCTTGTCAATAAGCCAGTCCCTTTGATCCTGTCGGATTTCTCCGCGAATCTGTCCTTCCATATAGGAGTCCAGCAGAATGAAGTCCGCGCGGTGCGTCCGGACGATATGAACGTATCGGTTCTTAACCCGCGGTTTCTTCTCTTTTCGTTCCGGGAACGCCTCGTAGAAATTATTGAGCCGGTCGTGGTTGCCCATCGTCGTTTCCCATTTAATCCCGGCTTTGTCAATCGGAGCCATGAGCTTCTTAAAGAGCTGATACTCTTCCACCTTCCCTTCAAAAAACGCCATGTCGCCGTAACACAGAAGTGTAGCAGGCCGCGGGTTCATGTTCAGCACGGCTTTAACGCACTTGAGAAGCCGCTGCGGCTCAGGCTGCGTTTCCGGAACGCGAATGTGCGTATCGGAAAAGAACGCGACAATATCCTGATCCAGCGGAACGGAATTATCTGTCGATTCCAGCAAATCCGACAGGTCGTCCGCAAAACTTATTGACCATGGCGACGCAGCCGCGGCAAACATCGCCGCCGCTGTCATACGTAAAAAATCTCGACGTTTCATGGGGTATATCTCCAAAATCTTGAGTTAAATGTTGAATGAAAGGCGTAGGCGAGCCGGGGTGCGTTAGCCCCGGAAAACCTCACGCGGAGCCGCGGAGACGCGGAGGATGTTTGCGAAGTTTTAAAAACTATGCGATCTTTGCGTTCTTTGCGGCTTAAAAAAATGGCGGACTTACGTCCGCGATCCAGAATGATTTTCGACTGCGTTGGAGGATTTTTAGCGGGACGTTGGACAAGGCGGCGTCAAGCCGCCGCACTCCCCGACGCAAGCGGAAAACTCGGCGTCACGCTTGCGCCAACTCCTCACTCCTCATTCCTAACTCCTAACTCGCTTACGAATGAACAAGGCGACAACGCCAAGAACCAACAGCGCCCAGGTCGACGGTTCCGGGACGCCGGAGCCGGGTTCGGGAGACGCCGCGGCGATCAGATACAAGCCGTCCGCTCTGCCTTGCAGACTGAACAAGTCCGTATAAGCCTGATCCAGCCAAGAGGTGTAATCACCGTCAAACGAGCCGTTTGCCACCAGCAGATAATCGACGCCAGCAGACGCCCAGGTTTCGGCGTCGTCGTTTGCAAAGTTCAGCAGAACAACGCCGTCGGTTGCTCCAAAAGAACCGCCGTTCATAACCAACAGGTCGTGATTTTCGTCCGCGCCGGTAAAATCGCCAAATTCAAAAAGCGCAAAGCCTTTTGAATCGGCGGCATCAGTTATAAACGCGATGTTGCCGGCGATGTCGGACTGCCCGATGGAGTTGCCGGGCGAGTAAATCGCGCCGTTGATGATTTCGATATCGCCGTCGTAATATCCCTTGAGGTTCAATTCGCCGGCGGAAACCGACAACGAACCAATTTCGATTTTGTTTGCCTCGTCTGCGAAGAGATTCAGCGTTCCTTCGCCGGTCTTAACAACGGCTCCTGCTTTAATCGCCCCGACGAACTTTGTGTCTTTGCTGTTGTTCAGCGTCAAATCTTTGCCGGACGCGTCCAACGTTGCGGCAACGGCAATTTGACCGTTTTCGTCTACGCTGCCGCCGGAAAGATTGTACAGCGTCCCGCCTTGAGCCAAAGCCAGCGTTCCCGATTCAATCGTTGTCGAGCCGGTATATCCAGGGGCTTGCGTCAGAGTGAGCGTTCCCTCGCCGCTTTTGACAACGGCGCCAGCGCCGGAAATCGCGTTAGAAACGCTTTGAGCAGAATCAGGAGCGAATTCCAGCGTCGCATTTTCAGCAACTGTAACAGCGCCGGTTCCCAGCGTTCCAGCTCCGGCGACAACCAGCGTTCCTTCTGAAATTGTTGTCGTACTATAGCGGTTTTGCTCGCCGGTGAGCGTCAGCGTGCCAGCGCCGGTTTTAACAAGCGCGTTGTAATGATTATTTGCAGCAGGAATAAAGCTGCCGGAAACGGTCAGCGGCGCTTTGTCTGCAATGTTGAACGTCATCGTTCTGCCGGTGTTGTACATGGCGATATCGACAGAAATCTCGTTCATGACGTTTTCAGGCTGACCCTCGTCATACTGAGTGTAAACGTTGGAATTCCATTGATGTCCCGTTCGGACAGAGGAGCCGTCCGTTGTACCGTTAACCGTCGATCCGTTTTTAAGATGCCAATTGGCGATATACGTATTGACCTCGCCGTTAGCGGTTATCGTTCCGTGGTCGAGAGTAAACGTCGTACCATTGGTTGAATGATCTCGCGACGTGGTCAGCGTTGAATCTTTCAATGTAACAGACGACCCGTTAAAATATCCGTAATCCCAAAATGACGTTCCGTCTTTTGCAATGGACGCATTCATATTGTTAAACGTAATGCTGCCTAACCCGGTCATGGCTCCTGAAGCAGTGTAGAAATTAATATTGCCAGGATTCTCGCCCGTTCCGTTAAACGTAACGTCTGTTCCCGTATAGTTATTTAACCCGGTAATGTTCTTTTTAACGTCCAGAGTAGAGCCAGAGTCAAAGTTGACGGTAAAGGTCTTATGATCTCCGCTTTTAACCAGGACGACTTTGTTATTGATGGTTGACGTTCCGCCGGTTACAGTCCAAACGCCAGTTCCGTTATACCCGGCTCGCAATTCGCCTGAACCGCTGACGGTACCGGAATTAAAGGTAAGCGCGTTTTGATATTGCGCCGCGGTCAGCGACAGCGTTCCGCCGTTGATAGTCATCATCACGTTCGGAGACGTGTTCCAGGATCTTTGATATTCCAGCGTTCCGCCTGCATTGATGGTAATGGGAGCGGTTCCCCAGAATCCAACTGTACTTTCAGCAGAAAAAACGCTGTGATTGGCGTTGATAACCATTTTTCCGTTATCGACAATAACCTCTTTAATGGAGTTGCCCGTTCCGCCATAGACGTAGCCGGTGCGGTTGAACGTTTGCGTTCCGTCGCCGACTTTTTTGACAGTAACGTTCTTTTTACCGGAAAGACCGCGAATGCGCCCAGCGTACGATGCGGTATCAGAACTGGCTGTGCCAGCGCCGATTTCAAACGTATACGCTGATGAATCGCTGCTGAAGATTTCGCAATCGACGGTTGATTCCAGTTTGCCAATCTGGAGCGTTCCAGAATTCAAAATATTAAAGTACGAGCCAGCGGCGTTTAACGTTAAATCGAAAATTCCAAAAGAGCCGGGATTGACGCGGGTGTATCCGCTGTTGACGGTTAGATGTCCGTTGTATCCGCCTGTCCCGCTAAAGTGAACAAAGCCGCTGGTGGTTAAATCGCCGGAACCGGAAATGGACGCGAAGGAAGAATAATCTCCCGTTGCAGTGGCAATCGCCCCGCCGTTTTCGCCGACGACAATGCCGTTCGCAAAGGTTTTGCTCTTCCCAGCCGGCGAGGCGTCGAGCGTTCCGCCGTCCAATGTAACAGCGCCCGTTCCCAGCGCGTTGACGTTATTGACGCTCACCGTTCCGCCGGAAATCGTCGTTCCGCCGGTATACGTATTGGCGCCGGTAAGAGAAAGCTTGCCAGCCCCGGTTTTGGTAATGCCGTTGTCGTACTGAGCGGTAATCGGAGCGCTGATAGTTGCGGTATCGTCGGCGTTGGCAACGGTAATCCGCTTTTCGCCGTTGAGAGTAATCGTATTGGAACCGGCTACGGTCATGGAACCGTTGAAGTCAATCGAGTTGACGGTAACGTTTTGATCGAGCGTCAGCGTGGGGGAGTTGGCAGCGTCTAACTGAACCGCCGAGGAGTTGGCAAACGTCTGACCGGTTTGTCCGTTGGCATTCCAGTCGGCATCCGACCAGCTCCCGTTTGCTGTTACATCGCGCTGATAAACGGTCGCCTGATAAAACGATGGGTTTTGATACAGGAATTGAATCTGCTCCGCGCTCAGCGGCTGGTTGTAAAGCTGAACTTCGTCTACGGTGGCGGAGCCGTTGCGGCTTCCAGTCATGTAATTACCGCCTATCATCAAATTGTTAATTACGGATGAAATTCCAGACTTGTTTACAGTCGCTTTTAACACCCCGTCAATATACAATTTTCCGTCGCCAGTTTCCGGGTCTGAGGTAAACGCGAAATGATGAAAACCAGAAGAAACGTCTGTATTTCCGTTAATATCAACTCCCCAGGGAGAGTTATAAACGCTCAAAGAATTTTGCGCTCTTTGGAAATCGCTGTCGCCGTACTGGGAAGCGTACAAGCTAAGATAATCTTTCCAGTTGGCGCCGGTTTGCTTGCCCCAAAAAGAAACGGTAAAGTTGTTTATGTTGACGTTGGCTGCGGAAATGTTGATGTTAAACTTTCCACTGGCGTTGCCATAAAACGTCTTTCCAACGATCCCGTCATTGGTGATTGTGGGAGCCGTGCCTGCCAAATTTCCCGTATAGCCATTTCCGGAAGCGTCTGTAAAGGTTCCTTCGTTAAAATTCCAGTACGTTACCAAGTCGGCAAACGCGATATTGGAAACGCATAACAGCGCGATAAGAGCAAACAGGGAATATTTGAATGAGGATTGAGTATTAGCCATTCTTTTACTCCTTAAGGGGTAAAACTGAACAACGGTTATATAAAACGACTTTTGCGCCGAAACGTCCTGGCTGCAAAACGTGAAATCATTTTTCTGCTTATACTATATTATATACTAATTTTGAGATTTTGTAAGCGTCCAGAAGAAAAAAAGATTGAAAAAAGTTGAAAATTCTGAGAAGATAGAGAAAATTTTTGGAGTGCGACGGCTTGCCGTCGCTTTTTCCTTGACGGCTTGCCGTCAAGTTGTAGCCCGGGGACGGGCTACATCCAGGGGGCGTTTTCGGCTACGCAATACGGTATTTCACCCTTCGGACAGCCCCGCGCAAAACTACTGCCTACTGCCTACTGCCTACTGCCTACTGCCTACTGCCTACTGCCTACTGCCTACTGTCTACTGCCTCACCCTATACTCCATCCTTACCTTTTTCTCATTGAGCGCTTTCAGGTATGCGGGCACGTCCTGAATGGGTTTCTTAATAAGGGCGTGATAAATAAACGCGTCCAGATACGGGACGAACAAGGCGTCCTTCTCCGACAGGCGCCCCAGGGCGTAGTCGCAGTCGCCCCAATGCCCGGTTGACCCGAAACACAGCGTCGGCAGATTCCCCACCGGGTGGGTCGACCAGCGGTGCCAGTGCCCGTGAATGAACCCGGCGCAGTTGGGACTCGACGCCAGCAGGTTCTGCAAACCGGTTTCGTGAATCGGATGATGGCAGCCGACGAAAACCGACTTCCCTGTCCCGGCGTACGCCTTGAGCTGGTCTTCCAGCCACGCCCGCTGGTCTGGACGGATCTCGCCCCGGACTTGCCCTTCCATGTAGGAGTCGAGCAGGATGAAGTCCGCCCGCGGCGTTTTGACAACGTGAACGTACCGGTTGGCGACGAGCGGCTTTTCCTCTTTCCGTTCCGGGAAGACGGTGTAGAAGTTATTGAGCCGGTCGTGGTTGCCCATTGCCGCTTCCCATTTAATTCCGGCTTTGTCAATCGGGGCGATAATTCGTTTGAACAGTTGGTATTCCTCAACGCGACCCTGTAAATACGCCACATCGCCGTAAATGAGCAGGTTCGCCGGACGCGGGTTCATGTTCAGAACCGCCTTGACGCATTTAATCAACCGCTGCGGCTGATGCGTTGTAATGGGAACCTGAGTATGCGTATCGGAAAAGATCGCGACGATATTCTCGTCTAACGGAACAGAACCGTTCGTTGCGTCCGTCAGGTCAGACAGTTCGTCCGCCCACGATTCCGACCACGGGGAAGAAGCCGCGGCAAACATCGCCGCCGCTGTCATACGTAAAAAATCTCGACGTTTCATTGGGTCATATCTCCTTTGGTTAATACAGTGGTTTATTGAGTTAGGAATTAGGAGTGAGGAGTGAGGAGCTAACGCAAGCGATCCCCGCGCTTGCGTATTTGCTAATTGCTAATTGCAAATTGCTAATTGCTAATTTGATTCAGCTTAAATCTTACGCCCACAACGGACTGTTTGTCTTCGCCGGGCTGATATTTGATGTACGTTATCGCCAGAATCGTACCGTCTGGCAGGACGTGCAAGCCGGGATATCCGCAATCCCAGCCGGCGTACGATTGAATCAGTTTGATTCGGAACTGTCCCGGTTTGCCGGATTTAATATCGTCGTACGTCCCAACCCAGGCGACAAACGACCCCAGCGTCGGGCTGTCCGGCGTGGTGTCGCGAAAGACGACGATCAGTCTGCCGTCCGGCAAATAGGCGGCAACGTGCCGATGCCCCGTCAGACCCCAGCAGGTCGGTTCCGGTTCAGACCACGTCTGCCCGCCGTCCTGACTGAACATTTGGAGAGCGCGTTTTTTCTCCCCGCCCGCGCCCTTATTCTCCCGCATTAAACAGCAAAGTTCTTTCCCGTCGGGCGACCAGAACGCGCACGGCTCGCAGGCGTCTTTCCCGTCAACGGACGCGACGACTCGCGGCGTCGTCCACGTAAACCCGGCGTCGGACGTCTCCGACTGCAACACTTCCAAATGGCGGTTTTTGCAGCTTTCCCCGTTGAGAACGGCTCCGGTATCGAGGTTGACGCAATGATGGAACAAGCCGATGTACCGTCCGTCCTGAACCCCGGGATTTTTCGGGACGACGCTGCTAAACGCCATCACGTTGGAAAACCCCAGCGACGGCATAACCCGCCACGTTTTGCCATCGTCGGAGCTGACAACCCGGGCGATTTTCGGCTGAGCGGAAAAGACCCAGACAAACGCCTTCCCGTCAGCGTTGACAAGCCGATACACGCTCGGACAGTTGACGTAAGTTTGATATTCCACCGGGAACCGCTCGTCGACGCGCGTCCACGTTTTCCCACCGTCGGACGACAGCGCCGCCGGTCCGGCATGCCCGCCGTGTCCCACCGTCCAGACGCACAAAATCGTTTTCCCGTCTGGAAAGAGAACGGACGTCGGGTGTCCCTGATATACCGTCTTCGTTCCCTGAGCGATCACGACCTGCTGAACGCCGTCGAACTCGGAAACGTCCTTAATCGGCAGATCCGGCGAGGCAAAAGCGGTTCCCAGCGCGAAAAACGCCGTCGCTAACAACGCCTGTAAAAAAATGAATATTCGCATCTTTAGTCTTTGAATTTATTTGGCGCCATGTTCAATTAAAAATTGAATCTGTAACTCATTACCATATTTACGGGCTTCAGACAAGACCGTATTTCCATTGTCGTCTTTTGCGTTGACGTCTGCGCCTTGTTCAACCAGAAAAAACACTGCCTCCCGGTTCCCTCTTCGAGCGACTCTATGCAAGATTGTAGTTCCATTGTCGTCTTTTGCGTTAACGTCCGCGCCGCGGTCAATAAGAAACTTGGGGACTTCCGAAAAACATCCCGGACTACAGTTTTGAATTGCGTATTCCAAAACCGACAGTCCCTGTTTGTCTTTTGCGTTGACGTCCAACCCCTGATCAACCAGCCATCGAACCAGTTTCAGATTCCCGTGATAAACAGCGTCGTACAAAACTGTTCTTTCTGAGGCGTCTTTCGCGTTGACGTCGGCGCCGTGTTCAACCAGATATCGAACCGCCTCCAGATTCCCGTTATGAGCGGCAATGTGCAAAACAGTTCTTACTGCTGCGTCTTTTGCGTTAACGTCTGCGCCGCAGTCGACCAGATATTGAATCCCTTCTATACTATTATTATACCAATGAATATGCTTCTCGATAAAAGACTGCAGAGGAGTCGTTCCTGAAACGTTTTTTATAATCACGTCAGCGCCGTGGTCAATCAAGGATTGCATCATTGTGAAACTAATTGAATCGTCATATAATTGGGCTGCATAATGCAAAGCAGTATTTCCGGCGTTGTCCTTCGCGTTGACGTTCAAGCCCTGCTCTGTCAGCCATTGAACCAGTTTCAGGTTTCCTTTTTTTACGGCGTAATGCAAGACGGTTTTATAGTCTTTGTCCTTTGCGTTGACGTCCAATCCTTGCTCTGAAAGCCATTGAACCAGTTCCAAATTCCCGCTTTGGGCAGCGTAATGCAAGACGGTTTTACCGGCGTTGTCCTTTGCGTTGACGTCTACCCCCTGCTCTGCCAGCCATTGAACCAGTTCCAGGTTCCCGCTTTGGGCAGCGCTATTCATTAAACCGTTTGAGTTGACGTCGGCGCCAAGCTCAACCAGCAATTGAACCAATTCCAGATTACCGCTATAGGCAGCTTGATTTAGAGTCCAATTTCTTCCGTATCTGTCTTTATCATTGACGTTTGCGCCGTGGTCGACCAGATATTTAACCGCTTCCAGTTTCCGGCTTTGGTCAGCGCTCCCGGAATTGACAAGATAATACAAAACCGGAACTTCCCTGTCGTCTTTCGCGTTGACGTCTGCGCCATGTTCCACCAAATATCGAATCGTTTCCAGATTAGCGCTTTGGACGGCTAAACGCAAAAGCGAAATTTTTTGGTCG
>JAFSMW010000241.1 GCA_017447745.1 Thermoguttaceae bacterium | reverse complement strand
TTATGGGGCGATGGCTTCATTAGTACATATTCTATTCGTGATTTTGTACGTCTTGACTAAAACCAACTGTTTTACAGAATTAGAAAGTCAGGGAAAACTGCCCGGTAATTTAATGGATTTGTTTATCATCTATATTGTAGGTCCCGTTAGCGTTATTGCTGATAATCTTCCTGTTGGACATAATATTTTTCTCATCGGCTGGTATGTTTCTATTATTATAACCTGGCTGTTATACTGTCGATTCAGGAACGGACAGACGCTTTTTCTTCTGTTAGTCCCCGTATTACTCTGGACGGGATTCAATGGGATCATTCTTTTCATGGCAAAATTCGGGAGTCTTTGACAAGAAATGGAAGGCGACAGCGGACGAAAGTCCGCTTTAGTCCCGACAGGGACGACATCTCTATAACCGGCGGTTTTCAACTACCGGGAAGAAAGACGACAACAAAACAAAAAATCGACAAATACTCTTTTTCATCCTCTCCCTCACGCCTGGCGTGAGGGAGAGGATGAAAAAGAGACGGACTCGATTAGGAAAGGATATCAGAGCGTTTCGTCGCCCGTAGACTAAAGTCGACGGTTATAGAAATGGCGTCTCTTCGAGACGCGTTCCCAATTCTCAGCTTATCTATTTTCACAAGAGGATTTTTTCATTTCTCTCAAGTTTGAACGTCTATCCCCATTGTCAAATTTTATAAAATGGATATACTGTACCGAAAAATTTTTATATTAATAAGGAACGCCAAGCCACCCATTGCGGATCGCTTTGCGTAAATTACTAATTACTAATCACTAATTACTAATTAACTCCGTGTCCAGCGAAAATAAACCGATGCGATTTCCAGAGGCGGGGAATTCCCATGGAATTCAGTCCCTTTGGGGAGAGAACGCGCCTAAAGCGGGCGCGGCGGTTCGCCGGGTTTTGACGCTGTTGTTTATTTGCGGCGTTTTCGCGGCGGTAGCGGGGTACGCAGGCGCGCTGTTTCGGCTGAGCGTCGTCTGGGCGAATGATTTCCGACATCTTCATCCTGGCTTGCTGTTTCTGCTGCCAGTCGGCGGGTGGATTATAGCGTCTTTGTACAAGCGATACAAAACCGATTCCCGCAACGCGTTTGCCATTATGGAAGAGTCCGTTCAGACCGGCAAACCGATTCCTGCTGTCGCGTCGCCGTTGATTTGGGTTTCGACGTTTCTCTCTCATCTGTTTGGCGCGTCCGCCGGGTGCGAAGGGGCGTCGCTGATGATAGGCGGCGGCATCGGGTCAACCGCTGGGCGGCTGTTTCGGCTGAACAAAGAGGACTCGGAACTGATCGTTCTTTGCGGGATGGCGGCGGCGTTCGCGCCGTTGCTGGGAACCCCGATAGCGGCGGCGGTTTTCGTGGTCGAACTGACCCGAACGTTTTCACGATCCCGGCTTTTGATGGCAACGATAAGCTCGCTGGTCGCTTACGCTGCCGTTCAGCCGCTGGGACTTCACCCGATTCGATTTGCGCTGTCCGCGCCGGAATACTCGCTGACGCTCATTCTCGGCGTCGCGCTGATTGCTCTGGTCGGGTTGGTCTGCGCGGAGGCTCTGCGCCGGGGAATCGACGCAGTTACAGTATGGCGTCAGAATTCGGAGCGTCCAGTTTGGACGATTGTTTTCGGGGCGGCTGTGATTGTCGGAATTACTTTCCTGCTGGGAACTTACGACTACAGCGGTCTTGGCGTGGACGTTATCGCTCAGGCGTTTCACGGTCAGGCGGACGCGACAGCGTTTTTCTGGAAACTGGCTTTGACGGTAATCGCGATGGGCGTCGGATTCAAAGGCGGTCAGATTGTCCCCGCGTTCTTTATCGGCTCGACGCTGGGCTGTACGCTGGCGGGCGTAGTCGGTCTTGACCCAGCCGTCTGCGCCGCGGTTGGCATGATAGCCGTCTTCTCCGGCGTTGTCCGATGTCCGTTTGCCGCGTTGGTGATGAGCATCGAAATTTTCGGTCCCGCCTCGTTGCCGATCTTTATTCTCGCCTGCGGGGCGGAACAATTAGCAATTAGTAATGAGTAATTAGTAATTAGTAATTGTGAAAATTCGTACATAACTCCGCGTTCAGAAGTATTCCCTGTTCCCACGGTCTTTTGCCTAAATCTCCCATTCTCTACTGCCTACTGCCTATTGCCTACTGCCTCTCTTCGATGTAATAGTTTTGTAAAATATCGGTAATTTCCGGGTCTGGAGGCTGGAAAATTATGAACGATAAGCTATAATTTAAGGTAGAGAAAAGTTGAGAATAGTAGACGGCGAAGATGCAATGCGCTGTCGTCATAAATTGAACAACGAAACGAATACCGATATAAGAAAGGAATATTTGACATGAACCTCGTATCTGCCGCTCTACGACAGTGCCTTCTTCAAGCCAAAGGGTGGAAACTGGCTGATTCGTCCGGAAAAGAACTGACAGGTCGTCAGACGATACTCAACATGATGGTAATGCGGAACTTCCTCCGCCGCGCCATTCTCGGCAAAGACGAAAAGTTCGTCGGGATTATCCTGCCCGCCTCGCTGCCAGGAGTTATTGTCAACTTCGCCCTGACGGCGGACAAACGCGTCGCGGTCAATCTGAACTTCACGGTTTCAGAAACGATCATGAACGAGTGCATTAAAAAGGTGGGAATCAAACACGTTCTTACCAGCCGCCGTGTTATGGAACGGCTGAAGTTTGAACATCTGGACGCAGAGGTCGTTTATCTGGAAGACGTCATCGGCAAGATCAGCCTGATGGATAAAATCAAAGGCGCCTTGCTGGCGTACTCGCCGTTGTGGATGATGGAAAAGGCACTGGGACTGAGTGAAATCAAGCCGGACGACATGGTAACAGTCGTCTTTACGTCCGGGTCGACAGGCGTTCCCAAAGGCGTGATGCTCTCTCATCACAACATTTACAAAGACTTCACGTTGTTTATTGACGCTCAAAACATGAACAACGAAGGCAGTATTGTCATCGGCATGCTGCCGCTGTTCCATACGCTAGGGTACACCGTCAACATGTGGGCGACCCTCTGCACGTATTTCCGCACAGCGTACCATTATTCCCCGCTGGACTGCGCGGAAATCGGCAAGCTGGCGAAAAAGTACAAGGCGACCGTTATTATCGGCGCGCCGACGTTCTACAGAGCGTTTATCCGTAAAATTGACGCGGAGTGCTTTGCTCACATGTCCATGCCGCTTGTCGGCGCGGAACGCATGCCGACAGAAGTCAAAGACGCGTTTGAGAAAAAGTTCGGGCACCGTCCGCTGGAAGCGTTTGGATGCACGGAATGCTCGCCGGTTATCATTTCCAACTATTTCCCCAACGCTCATCTTCCCGAAGGGCTGCCGGTTCGAGAAAAAGACGGCTCGATCGGCGTTGCGCTGCCGGAAATGGCGGCGGAAATTCGCGACATCGAAACGCGCGAACCGCTGCCGAGAAACGAAGTTGGCATGCTCTGGGTTACGGGTCCGAACGTCATGCTGGGATACTACGGCGAACCGGAACGGACGGCGAAAGTTCTCGTTGACGGCTGGTACTGCACCGGCGACTTGGCTCGCATGGACGAAGACGGGTTCGTCTTTATTACCGGACGTCAAAGCCGATTCTCCAAAATCGGCGGCGAAATGGTTCCGCACGAAGGCGTCGAAAAGATCATCGGCGAAATCATCGGTCTCAAACCGGACGACGCCCTTTGCGTTTCCGTCTCCTCCGTTGAAGACAACCGCAAGGGCGAAAAGCTCATCGTTCTGTATTCTGACCTGAAGGATCATGACCCGATGGATATTATCAAAGAGCTTCGCAATCGCGACGTCCCGCCAATCTGGATTCCCGCCGCCGACGCGTTCTATAAGGTAGACGCCGTCCCCGTTTTGGGATCCGGCAAACTGGACATTCAAGGCGCAAAAGAACTCGCCCAAAAGTTGGCGGGACCGAAAAAGGCGGAGGCGTAATAGTCTCGTTTATTATAACCTCTCCGGTGTTGTTTGAGTTAGGAATTAGGAGTGAGGAGTGAGGAGCTAACGCTTTTCACTCCTCTTTAGCTATGTGTGTCGTCCTGAAAAAAAGTTGACACAAAAAACTTTTGTTTTCATTTCGATTTATTTTAGCTAGCCTAGGCTAGCTAAAATAAATCGCGTTCCGACG
>JAFSMW010000240.1 GCA_017447745.1 Thermoguttaceae bacterium | reverse complement strand
GGGATGGAAAAGAGGTTGACTCGATTAAAGAGAATCTTTTTAATCGTTTTTCCGTGGGTTAAAACCCACGGCTAGAAATATTGAACCGCTACGCGGTTCTGTTGGAAGCGTAACTTCGTTCACTTCGCTCTCTCCGTTACCGCCTTTCAACGGTTGGTAAAACCAATGGTATTTGATAATTCCAGCATTTCGGTTCGCCTTCGGCGAACTGCGTAATTCCGTTCGCCGTTGGCGAACTCCATTACCGCCTTTCATTAAGCGGCTCCTCGCCGCCGTCGCACTCCAAAGAAAAAAGCCGCTCCTTATTCAGGAACGGCTTAAGCCCTCTTTGGGATACGGATAAAAATATCGGTTTTACTAAAACGTCAATCAGGCGTTTTTAATTACGGAAATATCTGCATTAGACGTTGGAAGGACGCGTTCAACAGACGCGAATCCGCTGTCCGTCGTTTTCGCTTTAACTTCAAAATTGTAGTCTACAATCAAACGAATGAGCACAAGGACAATGCCTGTAAGAATAATGAGAAGCGAAAGAAGCAAAATGACATTGTAGCGGTTCATTACAGGCGGAAAATAGACTTCCTGCCGTTCTTCTTCAACAGGTTCGTCAGACGCATAGCCGTCAGAATACTCGTCAACGCCTTCCAAAGGAGCGTATGCGTCGCCTGAATACTCCCCAGAATATTCGCTTGAATCGGCGTACTCTCCGCCGTCTGCATACTCAGTTGAATCAGCGTACTCTCCGCCGTCTGCATACTCGGTGGAATCCACGTACTCGCTGCCGTCTGTATACTCGCCAGCGTCTGAATATTCTTGCCCGGTCGACTCGTCTGTATAGCCGGATTCATCCGCTATTCCAGCATCGTTCTGATAACCAGCGTCGTCACTGGAGTACTCGTCGAATCCATTTCCGTTATTTAGTTCGTCGTAATTCGAATCGGATGTTGACATGGGTAATAATTGGTTAATGGTTAAAGCTCAGCGGCAAGTGGAATTAATGCCTTGAGTCGCTCGCGTCTTGACCGCTTACAGATTAAAACTTACCACTATCTTATATAATAATTCATTTTTTCTAAAATGCAAGGAAAAAAATCGTTCTTTTGGGAAATTTTCTATGGAAAGTCTGAAAAAGCGCTTGTCAGAACCGTTTTTATCGATATATTTAGAAATGAATGGTTAGTTCAAAGCGTCTGGAATCGGGGACAGTCGTCTCTGATTGCAGCGGTCAACCTAAATCTTTCCAAACCTTTATTCCCCATTTTCGACCATGCAAGAACGACTTAACCTGGCGATTTCCGCCGCAAAAGAGGCTGCCAAGATTACTCAATCGTATTTTATGTCCCGGGATTTGCGGGTCGACATGAAGTCCGACCGCACTCCGGTTACCGAAGCTGATAAAAATACCGAAAAAGCTCTGCGCGAAATTATCCAGAAAGCGTTTCCCGACGACGGCATCCTGGGCGAAGAATGGGACGAAAAGCTCGGCTCTTCCGGATATCGCTGGATTCTCGACCCGATCGACGGCACGAAGTCGTTCATTCACGGCGTCCCGCTCTACGGAACGCTCATTGCTGTGGAATATCAGGGGGAAAGCGTAATCGGCGTCATTTCCATTCCCGCCACGGGAGAAATGGTTTACGCGGCTATCGGACATGGCTGCTGGTATACGAAGAACGGATCCGAGCCAGTTCAAACTCGCGTTTCTCAGCTTTCAAACCCGTCTGAAGGACTGTTTTTGACAAGCGAAGTTCTCACCTTTGACGAAATCAACCGCCGCGACGTCTACGAAAAGCTGGAAAAGACGTTTTATCTGACCCGAACCTGGGGAGACTGCTATGGATACATGCTCGTCGCCACCGGTCGAGCGGAATGCATCGTCGACCCGGTTTTGAGCATTTGGGACGCCGCCGCTCTGCTGCCGGTCATTGTCGAGGCGGGCGGAACGTTTACCGACTTCCGCGGCGTACAAACCCATACTTCCGAACAGGCAATCGCGACAAACGGTCTGATTCACGACAAAGTTTTAGAGCTTGTCAAATAGAACCGACGGCTACCCATCCTTCTGCGGACACTGTCGACTTGATTTGTTCAGCGTCCAAAGAAACAAAAACATCCCCTGCCTCCCTAAACAATCTGATTTATCATTTGTACGCCAATAAATACAGATAGAATATTTTATATTTCGTTTTAATGGTTTAAACTCGTATTTTTTGCCGTCAAATCCTCTATAATTGATATTTGAAACAATTTTCTTAATAATTTTGATGTTATTTTTCGATTTACCCGGTTGCTTAATATAAAATATGGTATATAACATTTGGCAAGTTTCAGAATAGCGTGTATTCTGGATAATTTATATACTGGATTCTGGATTGTAAAAAACAATTATTCGCCAACGAATCCCTAAATATTACTGACAGGAGAATCGCGATGGCTGTCAAAACTTCCAAAACGACTTCAAAAACCACCGCTACAAAGAAGACAGCAAAAAGTGCAACTGTTAAAGCCAAATCAGCGCCTAAGGCTTCCGCTAAAGACGTCGTAAAAACCAAATCGACGTCAGGAAAGAAAACGGCAGTCAAAAAGACGGCGGCTAAATCCAGTCCAGCTCCAGCTAAACCAAAGGCGACGGCTAAACCCGCAACAGTCAAACCGGCGACAAGTAAACCCGCCGCAAAGAAGTCGGTTTCAGACGTCAAGCCCAAAACGACTCCAGCTAAAAAAGCGACCGCCAAGGCTGCTCCCAAACCTGCTGTCAAGTCGGAAAGAGCTGTTGCTCCAGCTAAAGCTCCGCAGAAAAAGACGTCTGCAAAAGCTGGCGCTGCGCCTAAAGCTAAAAAGACTTCTAAACCCGAAACAACCAGGACAGATAAATCTGACGCAACCAAAAATACCAAAACCGCCAAGGCTGTCCGAACGGAAACTGTACAGAATCCGCCGAAAAAATCTGAGGTTGTCAAGACGACGCCTGTTAAAAAGAACGCCAGTTCTAATCCCGTCAGCAATAACACTCCCGTTTCCAAGCCAGCGGCGCCTAAACCCGCGGTTAAAAAGCCGGAAGAACCCGTTATCGACCCGGAACAGAATTCCAAGCCAAGAGCAAAGCGCGCGACTAAATTCATGACCAAGGCAAACGCTCCCATCATAGCGCAATTGCGTCAGCAGCTTTTGGATCGCCGCAACGAGATTATCGGTTCATTTTGGGGCGATCTCGGTTCTGCTTACGTCAGTTCACAAGCCTCTGGCGACTCTGCAGACGCAGCAATGGATTCCGTCCATTCCGAAATGCGCTCGCAACTGGCAGAAAAGGAATCCCAAGAGGTAGCGGCAATCGATAACGCTCTTCATAAAATGGAGACGGGCGAATACGGTTTGTGCGAAGAATGCGGTTTGCCAATCGCCATCGAGCGGCTGGAAGTCAAACCGGACGCCGAGCTGTGCTTGAAATGTCAGGAAGAACTGGAAGAAGACGGCGATTACGACGATTATTCATATTATCGTTACGAATAGTTTCGTCAACCGATTCCTGTCGATTAACAGCGTTTTTTAGTTGATGTCCCTGCAATACTTACAAAAATCTTTGATCCTTCTGACAGTCCTGCTCTTTTTCAGATCGGGGCTTGAGGAAGCTCTGTTTCTTTACGCTCAGGACGAAACGCCGCAAAGCTCTTCAGACGCTTCCTCTAAAGTATCTTCCAATCCTCACCCGATTTTCGTCTTGCCTGAAGAGTATACAGAAGCCGGACGAAAAAACATTTCCGATCGTCTGCGTTCCGTTAACGCGTCCGATACGCTTGGCGTTGCGGAGTCGCTTCGCCTTTCGATTCAGCTTGTTCGTCCAACAATTGTCTATTTGGAAACGACGTCTGTTCTTAAACCTGCTGGATCGGGATCAAACCGTCATGGAGGGGTTAAAGAATTCAACAACGAGGCGGGCGCCGGATTTATTATAGAACGTCTCAACAAGCAATACGTTGTTACAAACGGGCACGTAATTCATGCGGAAGAAAACGTCAATACGCCCCAAAACGTCAATATTTATCTGGCGGACGGACGGATGGTTCATCCCGTTAAAATTCTTTCAGACCCGGCAACAGACATTGCTCTTTTGGAAATCAGGGGAAAGTATTTGACGCTGGACTTTGGCGACAGCGACGCGGTTCAGGTGGGCGATATTATCATCTCTGCTGGAAGCCCGTTTGGGCTGAAAAGTTCGTTTTCCAGCGGCATCGTCAGCGCAAAAGGACGCCGGAATTTACAGGTCGGCAAAACGTCAGCCGAAATTCAGGACTACATTCAGACGGACGCCTCGATCAACCCCGGCAACAGCGGCGGACCGCTGGTCAATCTTCGCGGCGAGGTAATTGGAATCAACGTCGCAATTGCCAGCAATACCGGCTACGGGGAAGGCGTTTCGTTTGCCATTCCCTCAAAACTGGCGACCGCTGTTATAAATCAGCTTGTTTTATCCGGCAAGGTGGAATGCGGCTGGCTGGGAGCTTCGTTTGACAGCAATTATTCTACTCAAGACGCGGCGAAACTGGGCGTCTTTGCCGCTCTGTTTCCAAATCGTCATACGCCTGTTTACCCGCCGAGAATCGGCGCCAGAGTTTTGGCGACGTCACAGTCGTCTCCTGCGGAAAATGCCGGATTGCAATTCGGAGACGTCATTCTGTTTTTTAATGGAACCGTTGTCGAAGACAAAGATCATCTGATTTATCTGGTCAGAATTACTCGGCCCGGAAAGACTGTTCCTCTCGTCTTTTTCCGAAGCGGGAAACTGTACGACCATAAAATTACAATCGGAAGAAAAAATAAATGAGTATTCAGGAATTAAAAGAAATCGTTTGTCAGGAAAACCTCAATCTGGTCAAGTATGGCCTTGTTACATTAACATGGGGCAACGTTGGACAACTGACAGAAGACGGCGACGCTTTTGTTATCAAACCCAGCGGCGTTCCGTATGACGTCATGACGCCCGCCGACATGGTCGTTGTCGATTTGAACGGCAAAGTTGTAGAGGGAACCAATCGTCCGTCGTCCGACACCCCAACGTACGTCGTGCTGTATCGATTCTTCCAGAAGTTCTCTCAGGAAAACAACGCCAAATTATTGCGTGGAATCGTTCACACGCACAGTTCCTGCGCTGTTGCCTGGGCGCAGGCGCGGCGAGAAATTCCCTGTTTCGGAACGACCCACGCTGACCATTTCTACGGGGCTGTTCCGCTCACGCGTCCGTTAACGGAAGAAGAAATCAACGCCGGATACGAGGTCAACACCGGCAGAGTTATTGTCGAGCGCTTTACTCAGGACAAGCTCAATCCCGTTGAGATTCCCGCCGTTTTGGCAGCTGGACACGGTCCGTTTGCCTGGGGAAAGGACGGACGCGACGCCGTCAAAAACGCCGTCGCGTTAGAAGCGGTCGCCGTCATGGCGCGCGACACGCTGACAATCAATCCAGACGCGCCCGATCTGGAACCGTGGGTCTTGCAAAAGCATTATAACAGAAAACACGGTCCCAATGCGTACTACGGACAGAGGTAGTTAGGAATTAAGAGTGAGGAGTGAGGAGTTGACGCAAAGCGCTCCTCAATTGTTGCGCGTCCCCACTTTCAAGAGAACAAGTCTCAGCTGGAATTTACTTTGTAATCGTAAAATCTTGAGTTATCTTTTTGCCGCCAGACGGGACGACAAGCTCTAAAGGCGTCTTTTCCGCCGATTGATAAATCGTCGGAACGTACGACGGCGGATTGGGTTCTTCCGGCGTGGGAATGGACTTGAACGCTTCAACGTAAACCTTGTACGTTCCCGGCAGCAAGCCGTCCTGCTTTTCTCTCCCGAACGATGTAACGCTGTACTGTCCGGACGAATTGAACTTGGCAAATCCGGGTCGCTTTAAGTCTCCGGAAACCGGCGCAAAGTAGATTACGCCTTCCGCCGGCTGCTCGATTCCTTCAAAAATAACGCGTCCGGAAACGGGCGTTCTTCTCGGTTTGCCGTCTGAACAGCCGGAAAGAGCAACAGCTGCCGCCAGTAATGCGATCAAAACAAAACAATTGTATTTCATGATTCTTTTAATACTTTAACGTTATGATTATTCCCAGTCTTCCGCAAGGACTTCTCCGCCGTTTCGCGTGCCGAGATTGTTATACGTTTCGTAGTCAATCGCCTCGTTGAGATAATGAACGGAACCGTCGCCCATAATAACGTTGACGCCTGATATGTGACAGCTTTTGATTCCGCAGGTGCGATAATACGCGTTGTTGGAACTCTCGGAAAGCCGTTCAAACGTATTAATGGGAATGCTTGTTCCGGTTACCGGGAAGTTGATGCAGTGAGCGCAGGAATAGTTGCAGTGAGCCGGAATCGTCTCGCCGACCATAAGCGTGTTCGACACGCCGTCGGTAAACTCGCTCAGCTTTCTGCCGCGCGGGTATCGACCAAACGCGCCAACTGAGTTGTCGTCCGGATTTCTGGAACCAAAGTTATTTCCCTGATTGCAGTACGACGGGTTGGGAAGCGGACAGAATGGCGCTGAGTCCATGTGAGTCGGTCCGATGGACGCAGAATACCAAAGTCCAAAACTCTTTACAGGGTTGGTCGACGAAGCGTTATAGCGATTGACCACAATCGGATTCTCCGTTTCCGCGTCGCTCGGACAGATCATCGACGGAATGACCGTCTGAACAAAAGCTTCGTTCTTTGTCGAATTGAGGTATTCGTCTTTGTCATACAAATCATACAGAGCCATCTGTTCCATAAACGGAAGAATCGCGCCAACCCAGGTCAGTCCCAGACGATTGTACGGAGACGTGTTGGTAAACGGCGTTGCCATGGGCAGCGACTTGTTGCGACCTTCAAAATTCAAAAGTCCAATGCCTATCTGATGAATATTATTGGAGCACTGCATTCTCCGAGCCGCCTCGCGTGCGGACTGCACCGCCGGCAGAATCAAACCAACCAACACGGCGATAATCGCAATCACGACCAGCAGTTCAACAAGCGTAAATCCTGATGATTTCTTCATATTGGGAATTGATAAAAATTACGAATTGTTTTGTTATCTCTTTTTGAAAATATAATCAATTGACGCTGAATTGTCAAGAAAAATAATAAACCAACGCGTAAAAATAACAAAAATAGTCAAAAGTTACAATCACAATCCCAAAAAACTCAATTGGACGAACTGATAGTTAAGTATATTCGAGACCAGTCCGTCAATGTTGGCATCGCCGTCTACGCTTAGGCGAGCCACGGGTGTAAACCCGTGGGCATGATCGAAGCGAATGTAAAATAAAAATCTCACGCGGAGACGCGGAGGCGCTGAGGATGTTCGCGAAGTTTTAAAAACTATGCGCTCTTTGCGTGCTTTGCGGCTTAAAAAACTTTCGTAAGGAAAGAGCAAACGACCAACGGGAGCGTATTTTGGCAAACGCGCGGTAGCGCGGATTGGGAGCGGCGCCTCGCCGCCCGTGGACATGAGCAAAGCGAATGTAAAATAAAAATCTCACGCGGAGATGCGGAGGCGCGGAGGATGTTCGCAAAGTTTTAAAAATTTCTTTGCGATCTTTGCGTTCTTTGCGGCTTAAATATTCTTTAGCGAACCTCTTGAAGATTGTTCGCTAAGAATTGTTTACTCCTCTTTCCCGTCGTTTTCGATATCTTCTGCCTGGGCGGGTTCGTCGACGGGTTGAGCCGCTGGGAGATAGCGCTTTTCCGCTTCGTTGTTTTCAAGACAAAAGGTTTCCAGTTTCTTCAGGGCGTCTGAATTTTGAGCGCTCGGGTCGGAAGACCATTTTATTACGTGCGTGGGGGCGCCGCTGAAGTACGTCGGGTCTTTAAACTGCGACATCGGCAGATAAATTCCTTCTGAGCCAACGCAGGATTTGTCTGACATTGTTACTGTATAAAAATCTTTGTACAGCCAGTAAAGCGGCGAAGACTCAAAATAGGGAACGAAATGCAGCCTCATGGGTTTGACATCCGTCCCGTAGCGTTTAAATTTAATTGGGTTATTCCATGAGTACGACGAGGAAATGTCAACGACCTGCCAGTCCGGCAGCTCGCTCAATCGGAGAAGAAGTCGGTCGTCTCCTTCAAGCGGGTAGTTTTGCATTTCGATAATCACGTCTTTACAGAATACTAACCGCCCGTTCATAAACCCGCGAACCATCGCGTCCTGGACGATAAATCCGTAATGGATAAAAAAGAGCGCGACGAACAGAGAAATCAGCGCTGTCCACTGCGTACTTTTGGGCGTCTTCCGAATTTTAAAGATATAAATTAAAGCGAGTATCCCAATAACGACGATATGGAACACCCACAGTATCATTATAGCGAACATTGCGGCTTGTTCTCTCATTTATTGGCTCCTGTTGTATACAACGCCTGTTATTCCTCTTTCCCGTCGTTTTCGATGTCCTCTAGCGTGACGGGAATGTCGTCGTCCTCTTCTTCGTCGCTGCGGCGGAAGGATTCGACCGTGTATTCTTCGTTAAACCAGCGAAACAGGTCAACCTGTCGGCAGCGGGACGAGCAAAACGGGAACGCGTCGGTTTCGGATTCCAGAAACTTCTTTCGGCAAATCGGACAGGTAAACTGCGTGGAGTCGGGCATGGTATACGTATCTGAATTAAATAACGGTCTCGGGCGCCGGAAACGTCATGGACTTGGAGAACCGGTCGGTGAAGTCCGGCAGTTCAGCCAGGTTAAACGGCTTGACGCTTCGAGCAAGGCGGTTCAGGTCGAGCAGGGCGTCTTTCAGATCGGGGCGGCGCAGGACGTCTGCTGCGGCGTCGAGGGCGAGGTTGCCCAGGAATCGAACCTGTTCCGGGCGGCCGGGGGGAAGGATTCCGACGTCAAACAGGCTTGTAACAGACAGATGACAGCCGAAGTTCCCGGCGATATACACGGCGTCGAGGTCAGCCATGGTCAGTCCGACGCATTCCAGCAGGGCGAGAACGCCGGTGCGAATCGCCCCGCAAGCGAGCTGAACCTGTCGGACGTCTTTTTGAGTAATGTTCAGCGGCGCGGCTGGCGGGATTCTCAGCTTTCCTTTCGGGAGAAGCCGCCCGGTTTTGAGCAGACAGGCGATCAGGTCGATCAAGCCTGACCCGCAAACGCCGGTTGGAGCGGACCCGTTGAGCGTCGTCCACGCCAGTTCCCCGTCGTCGTTGACGCGAACGGAGTTGACGGCGCCGGCGCCCGCCTTGGTTCCGATGGAAATGTCTGCGCCTTCCAGCGCCGGTCCCGCCGCGGTAGACGCTGCGGCAAGCGTCCCGTTGTGAAAAATCGCCATCTCGCCGTTCGTGCCGACGTCCAGCGCCAGCCATTTGCGCGGCGGCCGGGTTGTGTTACAATCTTCCAGATGAACGCAGCGGTCAACGACGCCCAAAATATCGCCGCCTAAAAAGCCGGCAATAACAGGCGGAACGACAACCTGAGCGTCAGGCAGATTCAAACCGACGCTGGCGGCAGGGAGGATTTGTCCGGTCAGAGGAATGGACGGAGCGAACGGAACCGACCCCAACGACTGGGCAGAGCGCCCAGTAAACCACGTCAGCATGGCGGTGTTGCCTGTTACACAAACGCGCTTGATTCGTTCCGTGCGAATCGACAGCCACCCGCAGTACTGGTCGATGAGACTTTGAACCTGCCCGACGACCGCGGCGGTCAGTTCTTCCCGCCCCGCCTTGCGCGTCATTTCGTAATGGATTCGAGAGATGACGTCCGCGCCGAAAGATTGCTGAGCGTTGAGTTCCGACAGCGTCGCCAGAACGGCGCCGGACTCAATTTCAATCAGACGCGTTTCGACGGTCGTCGTGCCGATATCGACGGCGACGCCCAAACAGTCGGAAGAACACGCCGTCGTCTGCAGGGCAAAATCCGATTGGGACTGACAGGAAACCTCGACAACCGAATCGGACTGAAGTTTCGTCTGGCACGCCAGGACGCACGCCCCGTTGAGCTTCACCCGGCATTTGCCGCACGTTCCCTGACCGCCGCAAGGCATATCCAGCGCAACGCCCGCCAGACGCAATGCATCCGCAACCAGCGTTCTCGCAGGAACGTTGACCGTTTTGTGCGTCGGCAGGATTGTGAGGCGGAGTTTCATGGAGTTGCGTGATTATAAAACGGACACGACAGCGTTCATCTAAAACCGCGTAGCGGTTTAATATTAATAGCCGTGGGTTTTAACCCACGGAGCGAGTTGCGAGAGAATGCTGTGGACTAAAAAGCAGGCTTTTTGCCCACTCAAAAGGTGTTTTAACAACGAAATTACTCCGTTAAATCAAACAGTAACTTACTTGTTTTACTTTTAAGTTTTCGAGTTACATATTTTGACTTCTGCATACCCTCAAGGGCTTTAACTAATATTTCTCTAGATAAAGATTCTTCTAGTTTGATAGTTCGTTGCTGTAATTCGTTATCTAATACAGCTACAGGTACTTCTCTACACTCGCTATACGCTAAGTAGGAACGATTCTTAATATAGGGATGATCGCCAACATTAAGAATACAAGAATCTTCCTCTGTCCTACATGTTCCCTTATAAGAGGACATATAGACCAAGACGACGCTTTCACCCTTTTCAGAAATATACGGATCAGATAAGACTATATGCAAATGTCTATTTGCCGCCTTAATAACGTTTCCTTCAAATGTGACCCCGGCTTTCCACATTTAACCAAAAAGCAAGTCAAGCTCTCTTGCAATATCAATATGCTCCTGATATACTGGAATAACGTCCTCGCAACCGTTCTCTCTCAAAATATCAATCGGTGTAAACGGGACAGATGATGTATTTTTTTCTTCCGGTCTATTTATCCATTCTGGAAGAGTATGTGTAAAGTCTCTGACCTGCCACACATCCCAGGAGCCGTATTTATTAAAGACGTCATCAAGATAATCAGTATCAGCTTCCGACAGTTCTTCAATCCCAGGATCTATAATAAGTTCTACACACTTATTACCTGTAGGTTGAATAAAATGATTCCACTCGGGGCAATTAACTGGATCTCTACCCATAATTATGTCATAAGTATGACTAGGTACAGGACCATGTTTCATTGCACAATAATTATCACAGGTTATAACTAAACCGTGATTAAGCAACATTTCACGATCAGCTAGATACAGCAATTTGAGAAGCTTTAAATACTTCATCGGAGCATTTGCCTTTTTTAGCAAATACGCACTAGCTTGAAGCGTCTTTGGAAAATCAAAATGTGCTAACATGGCTTACCTCCAGTATAAGATATATTAATCATTATTATATTAATGTCAATAGGAATCATAAAAATTTTGGGGAAATTATTCTAAATTATGCCATCGAGAACGGGTCGTATCCTTGAAATCACGAAGAACTCTCTATTTCTTGATAATTATCTGCTTGACCCAATTCCTCAAGTATCTGTTGCATTTGTTCTATCGTAAAAGTAGGATCATTCTCTACAATTAAAGAATCTTCCCTAGGAGATAACTCCCAGTTTTTGATTACGTCTAGATAATTATAATAATTTATATTATAAATATAAATTATTATAAATAAATATTATTTCGAGCGCTTAGAATAATTATTGACTGCTCTAATAGACCATTTTCTAGCTTCAGCCTCATTCTTAGAAACGCCTATTCCTTTATAATAATGATTCGCTAACTGTAATTGAGCTTCTACATAATCGTTTTCTGCCGCTTTACGAAGCCATTTAATCGCTTCCGGTATATCCTTAGTAGTTATAAAGTAATAATCATTACTATATACGGTATACAAATAATATTGAGCTTCAGGTAAATTTTGTTCCGCAGCCTTTTTTAACAGATCTAAAGCCTCACTCTTATCTACTTTACTACGATCCCGAAAATAAAAATGCGCAAGTTTAAATTGAGCTAATGCGTGATTTTGTTCAGCAGATTTCTGTAACCAATATATACCTAACTGTTTATCTTGCACAGTACCCTTTCCATAATAATAGCTCCTTCCTAAAAGGTACTGAGCATCTGGATCTCCTTGTTCCGCTGCATTACGAATAGCAGAAATAGTAGAATCTGACGTTCCCTCAGCAAATACTACCGAGGAAATAAGTAAAATAACGATAATTTGAATTAATCTTATATGCATAGTTTCTCCTATAAGTATAGTAGACTATTACTAAAATCTTGTCAAGAGTAATTGGCGGATAACAACGAAACTATTTACTTATATATTTTTATTACTCTGATTGTTAGAAGTTCACATTAGAATTCAATCCTACAAAATTTTTCGAATATTTCGCTTATTTCGTGTTTTTCGTGTTAAAAATTAAATGAATTACGAATTATTTATTTTGTGTTGCATACCTCTTATACCACTCAATCGCGCCGGCGTGATCCAAAAACTCGCCGTCGAGTTGAGCGTTCCACGCCGCTTTGAGGATTATCCCCATCTTCGGCCCCGGTTCGATTCCCAACTCAAGCAGGTCGCGCCCCTGCAAGAGCGGGTCCGGCTGACGGAGTTCGACGTTGAGTTCCCTGGCGCGGTTGACCCAGATGTCGATGTCGTGAATCAGCTTTGAACAGTCGCTGACGGCTCGACCCAAAATGTCCGCCTTGACCAGTCGGCTCCACATGATAATATTGGACGGCATGACGTATTCCGACAGCCGGCGAACGTAAGCGTCTGACGGGTTACTCGGCGGAGTCGCTCTGAGCGCGTACATGTGCGCTTTGCAAATCGGAACGACGTTTTCGACCAGCCACAGCGGCGGTTTCATCTTCATCAAAAAATCGACAATCGCCGGTTCGCCCGCCTCAGCGTGCCCGTGAGCGATCCCGTGGGGGCAGTCCCGTTGAGAATGAACAATCGGCTTGCCGAAATCGTGACACAACGCAGCGAACAGGAGAATCGCCCGATCGTCGTGGCTGAGGTTGTCCTGCTGGGCGATTTGGGCAGCTTGAGCGCAAACGAGCCTGGTATGCTCGAACGCGTCGCCTTCGGGATGAAAAGTCGGATGCTGTTTGACGCCTCGCAGGGCGTTGAGTTCCGGAAAACAGGTAATCCAGTCCGTTTGAACGAGTAGGTCAAGCCCCATTTCCGGATACTTGCCTTTGGTCGCCCATTTGAACCATTCGCCGTAGATGCGTTCCGCCGACAACGTTTTGAATTCCGGCAAGACGCGTTTGCACAGCTCGACGGTATGCGCTTCCATCGTAAACCCGAACCGGGCGGCGAACTGCATGGCGCGCAGAACTCGCAGCGGGTCTTCGCAAAAGGCGTCTGACGGGGCGCGAAGAATGCCGCGTTTCAAGTCGCCGGCGCCGTCGTACGGGTCAACCAGAGTCCCGTCCGCCCGCATACCGATAGCGTTGATCGTCAGGTCGCGCCGCGACGCCGCCTCGGCAAACGTCATGGAAGAATCCGGCTGAACTTCAAACCCCTTGTGCCCGTCGCCGATTTTAGAGTCCCGCCGCGGCAGAGCGAGGTCGATTTCATTCCCGACTTTTAACACGCTGAAGGACTGCCCCACCTGATTTATAGGGAACCGTCCTTCGAGCGCCTTTGCCATTTGAGCGTACGACAGACCATAGACTTCCATATCGACATCTTTCGACTCGATTCCCAGGAGCATATCTCGAACGCACCCGCCGACCATGACAACGTCAGTCGCGCCGGCGGCAAGGAGAGTTCGAGTCAATTCTTTGCGGTCTATCATTATTCTTTTGGCTCTCTAACAAAATCAGTGGGGAAAAATCCTTGTATTAACAATCGTTTGCGCTGCAAGCTATTGACTGTATACTTTGATTATAGCGCAAAACGAGGTTGAATGCAAGGGGACGGGACTGTCCAATTTTCGGGGGTGTGTTCAAAATTAGGGGGCATGAAATCATAAAATTAAGGAATAAGAACGCAGAGACCGCAGACTACTCGCAGAATACGCAGACGGGCTGGGAATGTGGCGACGACGCCAACTACGTTGTCTACGCCACGATTCCCGCCCGATTTTTTTATAATTTTTAAAAACGCAAGCGAACATCCTCCGCGCCTCCGCGTGAGATTTTTATTTTACATTCGCTTCGCTCACGCCCACGGGTTAACACCCGTGGCTCGCCTAAGCGTAACTACGCTCCCGTTGGTCGCTCCGTTACCGCCTTTCATTACTTTGCGAACTTCCTCCGCACCTCCGCGTCTCCGCGTGAGATTTTTCCGGGCGGCTCTACGCACCCCGGCTCGCCAACCGTCTTCCATTTCTTTGCGAACTTTGCGTTCTTTGCGGCTAAAAAACGGGAGCGCTTTTAAGCCGCGGAATAAATCAAAATTCATTCAGGTTTCTGTAAAACGCTGCCAAAAAACTCTCCGCGTCAGCCGGCGTGAGGAAATTCTGGTCGTACCGCAAGCAAAGGCGCAAGGCGTTGGCGTACGTCAGAGCCGAGAAGGAAATCATCGTCTGGCTGCGAATCGGCGGGGCGGCGTCGATGAACTCCAGACGGCTGGAACCGAGCTGGATCGTTCCGTCTTCATTTCGCGGCACAGGCGCCTGTTCCATTACGCGGCCCAGGTTGGAAAGGACCCCGGTGGACCGGCAGCTCCGGCTTTTGAGTGAAAGGGAAAGAACTCCCCCAAGTTTCCGGGCGATTTGCAGGACGAGTATAAACACGTACTTCTGGTCGTGACGTTTGACCCACTCCATTTCGCGGTGGATACCTTCCAGCAGTTTCTGTGGATCGCCAGCCATGTCACGCTTCTTCCGGTCCAGAAAGACCGACGAAACGATGTTCACCGAGGGGAGGTCTTCATGCTGCGGGTCTCGGACGCTCATCGGAACCATCACGCGCGTAGAGCCTTTGGGAAAATCCTTCTTTTCCTGAACCCGCCACTGGTCGATCGTCCGGAAAAAGTCGCGCAGAAGCAGATCGTTTACCGTTACGCCAAGTTTTTTTGCCTTTTGGACGTACTGCCGCGTTTCCTCTTGCGTCAGCTGCAGCGACTGAAGAAACGGGTACGGCCCCGTCGGTTCCGTCCGCGGTTTTGGCTCGTGCGGGATGAGCGGGTTGCAGCGCCCAAAGAGCAGCGCCATCGTCGTCGGCGTCGAATGAAAATAGTTCCGCAAATAGCTCGCCAGCGTCCAGCCAACCCGGCGGGTCAGCGGGAGTTTCGAGAAATCAAGGGGACGTAGCTGCGTCTCCGGAGGGATCAGCCCAGCAGAGATCGCGTAAAGGGTTACGAAGTCGCCGAGAATTTGCATCTCGCCCAGCCCGTCCGAAACGCTGTGGTGGAACTGGAAAAGGATCTTCGTCCAGTTTTCACGCTCCGACTCCACGACGTACACGCGGCAGCCGGGTTCCTGAAAAAGATTGATCGACCGCATGGACGGGAAACCGCTGGGGTTGAGCGCGTCGGGCGCAGCGTCCGCGTTTTCCCAAATGATTTCCGGGAGTTTCTCGCTGGGAACCCACTCAAGGCGCCGCCCGTTCCTGACCGCGCGGCTTCGCAGAAACGGCTGACGTTCCCAGACCCCGTTGAGCGCTTTTTCCACCGCCTCGCGATCCAGCCGACCGGAAAAGTGTAGCAGGCGCACCGAATCCATGGGATACGCGGGGGAATGGTCGAGCAGCATGTACTCCTCGATCGCCGAAAAGGGCAAACGCTCGAATTCAAACCGATTTTGAGTTTCCATATTACTCCTTTTCCACTTCCATGTCGACCTTGAGCGGCGCTAGGCGCGCCGGCTCGCCGTCCGTGAACGAGCTAACGCCAGACGCCGGCTTGCGGAAGATTCTAAAAAATCTAATCTTCAGACTCGTTTTCCATGCTTTCCTTAGTTTCAATTATTTGATTGTACAAATAGTCAACAAAACTGTCTGCAATGTCCCATTCGTAACAAGCATCAAAGAAATTCCATGAAATTACTTTTCCGTCTGGGTCGCGAGTGTCAATACAATGATATGCATCTCCTTCGAAGCTGTAAATAACCACAT